>JBMZMP010000009.1:7639-22312 GCA_049619235.1 Thermoplasmatota archaeon | reverse complement strand
GGACCCGCATCATGCAACAAGGGCCCAGTTTCGTGAAGGATTGCCTCGAAAACCACGAAGCGCCCGAAATCGAGGGCGTCAAGACGGCCCCCGTTGAGCCCCGTGAAGTGCACGGCGGTACGGTCCCAATGAGCTGGCTTCCCTGCGACGCGGAAATGGAAACCACGGCTCCAGATCTCATCGTCGCCGTGGCTGCCGTTGTGGAACGCCGGTGCCACACGCCGGGACACGAGGAAATCCTTGGCTTCACCCTGGTGCAAGGCTACGCACCCCCGGGGAAACCGTGGCTTGCGGCGCAAATGGGGCCCATTGAGACCACGCCGAAGGACACGGACGGGGCATTCGTGAAGGTCTTCGTGGACGACGAACCGGTCGCGAGCCTGGACGCCAAGCATGACTGGAACGTCGGCGAGGGGTTGTACCGCCCCGGCGACCTCATTCTTGGGCCATCCGTGCGAATTCCACTATCGGCGCCGTGTGAACTCCGCACCAGCCTTGCAAGTCCGAGTCATGTTTGGATGCGTTTGACGGCGAAGCTGACCAAATCAGCCTAAAAGCGCGGCCTCGGTGGCAGGATTGTGATTGCATTCCACCGCCTCGGGACGCTTCCTGCGAAACACCACATTGCGCTGCGCGGCAACGCGCCTGGCCCGGACGGGGATTTGCATTACGAGCACTGCGTCACCCGGGGCGGATTCGACGGCCCCTACAGCATCTTGTACCGCAAGCACAACCCCGGCGCCGAATTGGCCATCCGGGATGCGGGCATCGAATCACCGGAATGGACGGACATTTCCGGCAAGCACCTGCACCGCCACCACGTGCCATCCACGGGGCTTGCCAAGTCGGGGCATTTGTACGAGTCCACCACGTGGCTCATCGGCAACAACGACGTCTGGATGGGCACCTCGCAACCGACGGAATTGGACACAGGCCTCGTCCAAAACGGCGACGGGGACCTCTTGTTGTTCTTCCACGAAGGCAGTGGCACCCTCGAATCGGAAATGGGGACCCTTCCTTTCCGAAAGCATGACTACGTGTGGATTCCCAAGGGCATCATTCACCGCATCGTTCTCGATGGCCCCTCGCACGTCATGGTCAACGAGTGCCGCGCAGGGTTGCAAATTCCAAGCAATTTCCTGAACCCCGTGGGGCAGTTCATGATGGACGCTCCGTACTGCGACCGGGACTTCCGCCGCCCACAGGAACTCAGCACTGGAAGCGGACCTGTGACGCTTCTGCACAAGCGCAAGGACGTGTACACGCTGCGCGACTTGCCCCACCATCCCTTTGACGTGGTTGGCTGGGACGGCACCGTGTACCCGGTGGCGTTCAGCGTGCATGATTACCAACCCAAGACCAGCGTCGTTCACTTGCCACCACCCATTCACACCACGTTCCTCGGCGGCAAAGGCAGCTTCGTGGTCTGCACCTTTGCACCTCGCAAAGTGGACTACCACCCCGATGCCATCCCCTGCCCATACCCCCACAGCAGCGTGGACTGCGACGAAGTGCTTTGGTACGTGGAAGGCAACTTCACCAGTCGAAAAGGTGTGGGGCCCGCAAGCCTCAGCCTCCACCCCATGGGCATCCCCCATGCACCCCAACCGGGCCGTTACGAGGCAAGCATGGGCGACGAGGCCACTACAGAGCTCGCCGTCATGATTGACACCTACGCAGCGCTTTGGATGAGCAAGGAAGCCCTGGCCGCAAGCGACCCCGACTACCACCCAAGTTGGGCCAAGTGATTCGTTTCCACAACGACCGCTTCCACCTGCCCCGCCTGCCAGATCCTTGGAGCCGCCAATTGGAACTCCGGGGCCTCCCCCAACCCCTCTACGACCGAGGCGAAAAAGCCTGGGTGTACGACGAAGGGGACGCTGAGGCCCGCGCCGTGCGGTTCCTGCATGACGCATACCACGTGCCGTTTGATGAAGAAGCGGCGGAACGCATGGAGGCATTGCAAGACATCTATCACCTTCGTTCCCCGGCTGAACGGCTGAGCGAGTTGATGGAAAAACTGCGACCATACCAGAGAGAGGGCGTGGAGTTTGCCTTGGCGCAGCGGCGGGTCCTGATTGCCGACGCCATGGGCCTTGGGAAAACCTTGCAAGCCCTCGCCGCCCTGGAAGAAAGTGGCCATTTCCCAGCCCTTGTTGTGTGCCCGGCCAGCGTGAAACTGGGCTGGCAAAACGAGATTCTCAAATGGCTCCCGTGGCGCAGCTGCCAAGTGGTGCAGTCGGGACGCAGCAAGCTCGACAACGTGGACATCCTCATCGTCAACCCCGAATTGTTGGAGCCGCACTTGGAGGATTTGCGCTGGAACCAGTTCCGAGCAGCCGTGTTTGATGAGGCACATTACTTCAAGAATCCCCGGGCGAAGCGCACGCAGCATGCAACGGATTTGGCCCGTAACATTCCACTTCGCATCGCCCTGACGGGCACACCCATCCAGAACAAACGGGAGGATTTGGTCCAGCAATTGGTTTTGCTTGGGCAATTGGAAACGACGCTTGCCCCGTACAAGGGCGTCTTGCCCCACTGGTGGACGCCGAGCCAGGGGCCGTTGCGTTGGGATCACGCCATGCGCGCCGTGCAGCAATTGCCCCGAGACGTGTTGCATGCGCGTTTGAAGGACGTATGCATGATTCGTCGAACCAAGTGGGACGTGGCGCAGGATTTGCCCTCCTTCGACCGGGCCCGCCGAGAAGTGCCGCTTGGGAACCGACGTGCATACGCCGCCATCGAGAAGGAGTTCGTCTCCTGGGTGGACAAGCTACGGGAACGGGACGAAGCCACATGGAGTGGCACGGAGAAGTTGCAAGGCCGCCAGCACTTGTCCCGCCTTCGAAAAGAGGCGGCCCTTGGAAAAATTGGCGCCGTGGTGGAGTGGGCGGAGGAAATGCGAGAAGGCCGGGAACGCGTGGTGTTCTTTGCGTACCACAAGGCCGTGGTGAAGGCGTTGGCCGCGGCGCTTCCTGGCCGCGTTGCGGAAATCACGGGCGACACCAATCCGCACAACCGGCGCGTCATCATTGATTCCTTCAAGCATTACGATTTCATCGTCGCCACCATGGACAGCACGGGGCAAGGCGTGGATGGGTTCCAGCACCACTGCAGCCACGTGGCGTTCGTGGAATTGGATTGGACGCCGACGAAGCATGAGCAATGCGAGGGTCGATTGCACCGCATTGGCCAAAAGGCGCCCGTGACGGCGTGGTACTTCACCGCAGAGGACACCATCGAGGGTGCCATGATTCGCATCATTGACCGCAAGTGGGAGGATGTCACCGGCATTGTGGATGGGCATCGCCCGGATGCGTTCATGGCGGACGTGGTGGACAAGTTGGTGGCGCTAGCGGACGGCCGGTCCGAAGCGGAAAGCTCCAAATACTGATATTAGCAGCCAATCATATGAACAGTGGCTTGTTTTTGTCCTGTGTGGCAGACCCCACGCGGTATGCACTCCTCACCCAACTGGCAGAAGGCAACCCAAGCGTCACCGAATTGGTGGTCGCCACCGGCCAAAGCCAAAGCAACGTCAGCCACCACCTCAAGCAGCTACGCCAATGCGGCCTGGTCACCTATGAACGGGACGGCAAAAGCAACCGCTACACCCTCTCCACGCCGGCACTCTCCAAGTTCCTCGAAACCGTGGAAGCCACCACCAAAGCCCTCGAATCCCTCTGCCACTGCGAGGTGTGCGAATGAAGTACGGGGCCGAAGTGGCCGAGTTCTTTGGCACCTTCGCCTTGGTGCTTGCCGCTTGCGGAGCCATCGTCGTCAATGACCTGCTGGGGCTCGTCGGCCACATGGGCATCAGTGCCGTTTTTGGCCTCATCATCGCAGGGATGATCTACGCCGTGGGCCACATCAGCGGCGCCCACTTCAACCCCGCAGTCAGCATTGCATTTGCCGCAACAGGCCACTTCCCCTGGCAACGCGTCCCCAGTTACGTGGCTTCCCAGTGCACCGGCGCAATTGCTGGCGCCCTCGTGCTCCGAAGCGTCCTTGGGAACGTGGCCCAACTCGGCGCCACCCAACCCGCAGGCATCCTCGACACGACCGGCCTCATCACCATTGAATTCCTACTTACCATGACACTGATGTTTGTCATCGCAGGTGTCGCCACGGACGGCCGCGCCGTTGGCACCATGGCAGGCGTCGCCATTGGCGGCACCGTTGCACTCAGCGCCACCTGGGCCGGCCCCCTCACCGGGGCATCCATGAACCCCGCTCGAAGCCTCGGCCCAGCCCTCGCCAGTGGCACCACCGACTGGCTGCTCCACTACCTGGTTGTACCCTGCCTTGGCGCCATCGCAGGGGCGTTCCTCTACGAAGCAATCCGGAAAGGCAACAAACCAACGAAGGAGGCCCCATGAAACCCTTGTTCGTCTGCGTCGGAAACTCATGCCGGAGCCAAATGGCCGAAGGTTTCGCCCGCGCCATGGACATGGACGCCGGCAGCGCCGGCACCGAACCCACCAGTGAAGTCAATCCACTCGCAATCCAGGTGATGCAGGAAGTGGGCATCGACATCGGGGCCCACGCACCAAAAATGCTGGACTGGGGCCGCATCAAGGAATGGGACCGCGTCATCACCATGGGCTGCGGCGTCGCCGAATCCTGCCCAGCCCTCCGCACCGATGAAGACTGGGGCCTCGAAGACCCCGTAGGCAAACCCATCGAAGCATTCCGAGCCACCCGCGACGAAGTGGAACGGCGAGTGCAAGCCCTTGCTGAAGCACTCAAGTAGGACCCCAATGTGGCCAACCCATGGGCATCTTGGCCTTTGACTTGGAAACCACGGGACTGAACCCCGAAACGGATCGCATCGTGGAGTTCTGCTTCATCGAAATGGATGCAGACCTGAACGAATTGAGCCGCTGGCACCAACGGGTCAACCCCGGCGTGCCCATCCCCGAGGAAACCACCGCCATCCACGGAATCCGTGACGAAGACGTGGCCAACGAGCCGCCATTCTCCGAGTTCGTGGAGAAAGTGGAAGCGCTCATGGCAAACCACACCTTGATGGCCTACAACCACGGCTTCGACATGAACACCATGCACTACGAATTGGTGCGACACGGCGGCAAAGGCCTCGACATGAGCCACCCCGTCATCGACCCGCTCGTCATTTTCCGCGCCCACCACCCACACAGTTTGTCCGGCGCCGTGCGGCAATACTTGAACGAGGAAATGCAAGACGCACACACCGCCGTGGCGGACACGGAAGCCATGGTTCGCGTCTTCAAGGCACAAATGGAAACGCACCAACTGGAAGGCAGCCCCCTGGACCAAGTGGTCAAGCGAGACCGCGTGTTCCTTGACCGCGCCAAGCGGTTCTACGAAGACGCAAACGGCATCGTTCGGTTCGGGTTCGGAAAGCACCGCCACGAAGCCGTGGAACCAAACATTGCCTACGTGCAATGGATGCTTGCAAAGGACTTCGCCGAAGACACCAAGGAAGTGGGGCGGGCCCTCGTGGACCGATTCCTCAAGTAACCACCACCCCATTCGCCACGTCTCTTTTTCCTTCCCTTTCCCCCAGTTCCAATTCTTGACGCCCGAGATCTTGCGGATTACTCGATGTGTTCCACGACGCCGGTTTCGTTGCGGTACATGAAACCGTCCACCGTGCATTTTGCAATGTGTGGATGGTTGCGGATTTTCTCCATGCCGTCGCGAACGTTTTGTTCCGCATCAGTGAACCCACTCAGCCAGGCACCCAATTCTGCAGGCGCGCCAATTTTTTCTGCAAACCCTTCCGGATCCGCGCCCACGCCGAGCATGCCACAGTCATTGTGGCCCATGACAACAACATGTTCCACGCCAAGGGCGTTGGTTGCCACGATGAGGCTCCGCAGGACCCCGTCGTCCACGGTGCCGCCCGCGGTGCGGATGACAATCGCATCCCCTTGCTTCAGTTGAAACACGTCGCCCACGGTGGAGCGGCAATCCATGCACGCCACGATGGCCAATTTCTTGGTTGGCCTGGCCGTGTGCTCCGCGTATGCGAATTGCTTCAGGTACTCTTGGTTTCGGGCGAGGAGGTCCTTTACGTGCATTGTCCCGGCCGATGGACAACCCACACTAAACCGCATCGGAAAGGAGCGCCTGCAACGAGTGGGCGTCCCGGACCGGCGGGGAACAGGTCTCGCCGCGGCAAACGTACGCGGCAGGGTCATCGCCGTAGGCGGCGAGCCACGGAAGCGCGTTCTTCGCCTTGTCGGCGGGGATGACGTAGGTTGCCTTCGCCGCAAATCCACCAGTGACCACCACCACGGGAGATTCCAGTGCCTCGTAGGATGCGAGGAAATGTGTGTAGGCATGGGGAGCGCGGGCAATGTCGCCAGCAAACGCCTTTGCCAACGCATCGGCTCTTTCGCGCCACACCACATCTGCGGTCAAATGGAACAGGCCCACGAGCAGTTCCATGGCGAAGCTGTTGCCGCTTGGCAAGGCACCGTCATACGCATCCAATGGGGTTTGCAGATTGGGGGTCCGGACAAAGGCCCCCTTGCGACGGAACGCGCGCAAGGCATTGCCTTGTTCCACGGCGGCGGTTGCCCATTTTGGTTCGCCCGTGGCCATGAACAATTCCAGGAAACCGAGGCCGAGGCAAGCGTGGTCCTCCAAGAACGGGCCGTGGTCGCCACTGCCTTTGTAGCGGTGTCGAAGGTCCTTGGCTCGTTCCAGAAACAGTTCGCCAAGCTCGGTTGCGGCCAACAACGCGGCCCGGTTTTCGAGGAGCCTGCCGGCGCGTGCCATGGCTTGCAAAGTGAAGCCGTTCCAATCCGTGAGTGCCTTGTCATCCAGCAACGGGTGCACTCGTTTCTCCCGGACGGCGTGCAGTTTGCACAGCGCGTCGCGGTGTTCTTCGCTGGGCCACTCGCGCAGGTGCAGGATGTTGTCAGGGTGCGGTTGTCGGGTGGCTTCGTCCAAGAAGTTGCCTTCTGGCTTGGCCTGGTAGTGCTGGGCCACGTCGGGCCCGACGATGCGAACCAATTCTTCGTGGTTCCAGACGGTGAACGTCCCTTCTTCGCCTTCTGCGTCCGCGTCTTCGCCGCTTGCAAAGTCGCCCGCGGGCAAGCGGAGATCACGCAGCAGGTAGGTGACGATGTCGTCCGCGACGCCTTTCATTTCTGGCCACAGCGCCGCTGCTTCCGTGTAGAGAAGGAGCTGGCTGGCTTGGTCGTACAGCATTTTCTCAAAATGCGGCAGTAGCCACTGCGCATCGGTGCTGTAACGATGGAAGCCACCACCCACGTGGTCCCAGATGCCCCCGGCCCGCATGGCGTTGCAGGCACGGCGAACCAAGTCGGGGTGGGACGAGAGGAGGAATCGGTATTGGTGCGGACTTGGAAACTTGGGGGACCCTCGGAGGCCGCCGTGTTCAGGGTCCTCGTTTGCGGCCAGCGTCGCCCGTGCAGCTGCCAACCAGGCTTCGTCGAATTCACCCGCTTTGGGGGTACGGTGCTGGGCTTGGCCAAGCAATTCGTCCCGCTCGTTGTTCCAGGCGGCGGTGAGTTTTGGCAGCAATTCCATCATGCCGATTTTGCCGCGGGTGTGCTTTGGAAAATAGGTGCCTGCGAAGAAGGCACGGCGTTCGTGGTCCAGTACCACGGTCAAGGGCCAGCCGCCCCGGCCGGTCATTGCTTGGCACGCGGCCATGTACAAATCGTCCAGGTCAGGGCGTTCTTCCCGATCCACTTTGATGCAAACGAAGTCCTGGTTCAGAAGGGCGGCAACGGATTCGTCTTCAAACGATTCATGGGCCATCACGTGGCACCAGTGGCACGTGGCGTACCCGATGCTTAGGAAAACCGGGCCGTCCCGTCGTTTGGCCTCGGCGAATGCGTCGTCGCACCAAGGCCACCAATGGACGGGGTTGTCCTTGTGTTGTAGGAGGTAGGGGCTCGGCTCGTGGCCGAGTCGGTTCATAGAGAGCTTGGAGGCGTGATGGGCTCTTCGTGCGCGTTTGCGAAGAGGTTTTCCGGGGCCGCAATGAGGGTTGCAATTTTCACTTGGCGGCCGCCACCGATGTCCACGTAGTCGTTGCTGAACAATCCACGCTTTGCAGGGCGTGGGAAGTGGAAGTTGAAGACGTTGTTTTGTGGACCGCTCCAGGTTTGGCTGCCGAGCGGCACGAGGCGCAAGTCGGCTGCGTCAACGGGTCCAAGGGTGGGCGCGGTGAGCACGGCGGGGCGTTGCTTGCGTCCGGAGTGCAGTTTTTCTTCCACAACAGCGGCTTGTTTCTCGGCCTTTTCGGCTCGGTCGGCTTCTGGAATGAAGAACGCTTCTGCTTCCTCGGCTTCTTCCTGTTTTTCATCCAGTTTGCGGATGAGGAGCAACAGGAGCAGGACGAGGGCAATGATGCCAAAGAGCACGAGGGCCACGATTGCGACGGCGTCCAAATTGTCCACACCGGGGACGCTATCGATTCCTTCCGCGTGGGCGAAGAGAATGAACGTGAACGCCGCCAGTCCGAGGAATGCGAGAATGAACAGTAGCGTTCCGACAACGCGCTTTGCAACCATATCTAAGGTCTCCAACTCAGGGGAGGTTTATCTCTTTACTGATTGGAAAGCCAGGCCAAAAACTGGGAAATGGCCTGCCCTCGGTGGCTGATTTTGGTCTTTTCTTCGGTGCTCATTTGGGCAAATGTGGCTTGTTTTCCCTTGGGAACGAAGATGGGGTCGTACCCGAAACCGTTGGTTCCTTCCACGCGGTCATGGATGTGGCCGTGGACTGCGCCAGTGAATTGCTTGCCGCCCCGTGGACCCACGTAGGTGAGGCACGCTTCGAAGTGTGCTTGCCGCAGTTCCGGTTCCACGTCTTGCATGAGGTGCAGGATGCCTTGGTTGCCGATGGTTTTCTGGGCGTACGCGGAGTAGACTCCGGGGAATCCTCGGAGTGCGTGGACGAAGAGGCCTGCGTCTTCCAGTAGGAACGGTGGTTCCAGGCCGCCTGCCACGAGGGCGTCGGCGCCTGCTTTGGCCACTTCTTGCAGGGTGTCCGCTTGGATTTCAGGGTAGCCTCGGTCATCTTGGATCACTTTGATGCCAAGTGGTGCCAGGTGCGCTTCCATTTCGGCGACTTTGCCGGCGTTGCCGGTGACGAAGGTGATGGTTTCAGGCAGAGCCACGGTAGCGGCCACGTTCCTTCATCGCTTCAAATCGACGGAGGATGCCGTTTCGTTTCGCTGGATGGTATCCTTTCAAGAATGCGGCCATGAGGTCGGTGACGCGGGCGTCCGTTGCTTCCAGCGCCTCTTCGAGGAGATGGACGTCCACGGCTTGGTCTTCTTCTTGCTGCGTGAATTGCCCCAGCCCGAAGTCGATGAAGACGGCGCTGGTGGGGTCGCGTGGTTCTGGCACGAGGATGTTACTGGTGGTGAGGTCACCGTGCGTGAGTCCGGCGTCGTGGAGCTTTGCCACTTCTTCACCAAGGTGGTGGAACCGCAGAGCCGCGGTTTGATCGTCGTCGTGCAACAATTGGTCCCGCAGTGCTTTGCCGCGAATGGGTTCGAGGGTGATGTCGCCGTTTTCCCGGTCCACGTCGTACAACACGGGCACTTGCACGCCGGCTCGCCGCGCGGCGAGAAGCAGGCTTGCCTCGTCCCGAGTGCGTTCGTTTCGTAGGCGCGCATCCAGCACGGGGTGCCGGTAGGTTTTGGGGACACGGGTTTTGATGATGACGTCCCGGCCCAGGTAGGTGGCTTCGTGGATGGAGGCTTCGGCCCCTCGGATGTAGCCACTCATCGCCACACCACGTCCACTTGGTCGGTTCGTTGCCCGGGCATGATGTGGCTGTCCGCAAGTTTGGTGGGGTGGCCCGTGGCGAGTTTTTCCCGCCCAAGCCATGCAATCATGGCACCGTTGTCCACGAGGACGGGCCGAGGCGGGCATGCGTACGTGGCACCGCGCTCATCGCACATTTGCTGGGCCATTTCTTGCAGGCGGCTGTTACAAGCCACGCCGCCGCCGAGGACCAGTTCTTCTTTCCGGGTGTGCGCGAGGGCCCGTTCGCTCACTTCCATGAGGGCCGCGAAGGCGGTTTCCTGGAGGGAGTAGCAGACTTCGTTGAAGGGCACGCCTTGGTCCACGAGGCGCTGGGATGCAATGGCGGTCCCGGCAAAGCACAAGTCCATGCCCTTCACCGTGTACGGGAGCGGGTGGAAGACGTCCGTGGTCGCTGCGGCTTTCTCGATTTCGGGTCCGCCGGGGAAGGGGATTCCGTTGTCGCGGGCGAACTTGTCCAAGCCGTTTCCGATGCCCACGTCCAGGGTTTCCCCGAAGACGCGGTATTTGCCACGGGCATGGGCAATGACCTGCGTGTTGGCGCCGCTTGCGTACAGAAGGAGTGGGTCGGAGAGGCCTGTGAGGGCGCGCCCGATTTCCAAGTGGGCCACGCAGTGGTTCACGCCGGCGAGAGGGACGTTGGCTTTCAGGCTCGCAGCACGGGCCATGGTGGCAGCCACGCGGAGACAGGGGCCGAGGCCGGGGCCTTGGCTAAACGCCACGCCGGTGAGGTCGCCCCAGCCAATGCCTGCTTCCTCAAGGGCCGCCGCGAGCACGTTTGGGCCCACTTCGGAGTGGTGATGCGCCGCTTCTCGGGGATGGATGCCTCCTTCGTCGGGCCGCATCATGTCCCGTTGGTTGGCAAGGATTTGGCATGTGTCGGCGTCTTCGACGATGCCGACGCCGAGGGTGTGGGCAGTGCCTTCGATGCCCAGGATTGCCATTATGCGCCTTTCTTGGCCGCCGCTTGCATTTTCTTGGAACGCATTTTGGCGTTGTAACCGGTCACACCTTCGAGGAAGTCGTTCCAGCGGCGTTGCGTGTCTTTGGCGAGTTCGAATGCTTCTTCGTCGCCGGCAGCCATTTTGACGGCGAGACTCTTGTCGGTCTCCGTGTCAACGGTGATGGCTTTCTTGCCTTCTTGCTTGGCCCAAATCTTGGGCATGGAACCATAGGAGCCCTTGAGCCAGCCGTCTTCTTCCACGTATGAGCCGAATGCGGCTTCGAAAATCTCGTTGAAGTTGATTTTTCCGGCCGTGCCTGGTTTGACTGGGTATTCCTGCATGAACCGCCGCAAAGCGGTTTTTGCTATGAAGCTGACGGAACGCCTATGTGTGGGAGGCTTGTGGATTGCACCATGGGACGACGCGGATGGGCAGCCATGGTGCTCTTGCAGCTTGCGCTGTTCGTCGCGACGGCGTTCCCGCCGTTTTCGCCGCAACTGGGCGCGCCGGTGTGGCACCACAATGCCAGTTTGGTCGTGGCGGTGCTTTTGGTGGTGCCGTGGTGGCGCCGCATGGTGGAGGATCGAGCTTTCCTGGGCATTGGTGTCCTGACGAGTACGTTCTTGGCCATCGTGAGCGGCTTTTACTTGTTGTACGACAAGCAGAATTTGAAACTGGTCGAGTTGAAGGATTGGCTGAAGTTCTGGCACATCCTTTGGTCCTGGTGGGCGTTGTTGTTCTTCGCCGGGCACACTTGGATCAACCGAGCAGGCCTGGTTGCCTTGTGGCACCGCATGCACGCAGCGGCGCGCGGCTCCGGGAAGGCATGGCACGTGTTTGTGTGGGTTGCAAGCGTGGTCCTTTGGCCCGTCACATGGGTGTTCACCGCGGATTGGTGGACGGAAGCCAATTACATTCTCTGGACCCTGTGGACCTGGCTCGTCTTGCTGGCCATCCCATACGTTTGGTGGTGGGTTGCGCGGCGGAGCATGCGCCGCGTGGATGCAAAAGCTTGGACCGACACCATGCTGTTTCCGGCAACCATTTTGGCCAACTTGAGCGGGTTCCCTTTGCTCTATTTCAAGGACGAAATCCACGGAAACGGCTTGAAGTACGTGGCAAAATACTGGCACGCTTGGCCAAGCATCGCAATGGCAGTGATTGTTGTGATTCACTCCATCCACCAATGGAAGGCCGTGCGCCGACACTGGGACAACGGCGGCGTGATGCCCCGAAAGTAATTGGACCAGAGTCTTAGAACTGCAGTGGCACCGCGACGAAGGTCAAGACGAGAATGACGAGGCTGAGCGCGGCCACGCCGATTCGCTTCTTGTCCAATGGTTTGTGGTCACTGAGCGGTGGCTGGTGGTACATGCCGGTGAGGAACACGAACAGCACCAGGAACAGCCAGCTGCTGAAGGCAAACACGAGGTACATCAGAAACAGCATGGCGGCGCGGTTGACCCACACCGCTTTGGCGCCAAACACTGCCCGGGCGATGTGGCCGCCATCCAGTTGCCCAATGGGGAGCAGGTTGAGGCCGGTGATGAGGATGCCAACCCAGGCGGCGATGAACATGGGGTGGCTGAGGTAGTCGCCGGGCATGAGCGGGCCCAGCAAGGTGACAATGAGGGGGTCGCCGAAGGTGACGAAGCCGTCTTCCCAAGTGACCGTGAGGGTCCAATTTGCGGCATCCGCCGGTAGTGTCAATGGCACATTCGCCACCCCATCAATGGTTCCGGATTGGGTTTCCTGGAACGTCTCGTTGATGAACAGGGTCGCCGTGTAGGGGAGTTCTTTTGCGGCGCTGAATTGCACCACGTGCAATCCGCCACCGGAGCCGGCATAGGTGGCTTGTCCCAGTTCGTAGCTGAGTTCCGTGATGGGGCCAGTGGCTGCAAATTCAGCGTAGTCCGGCACTTCGTAGGCGCTTGCGTCCGTGAAGGCTGCGCCAAGCAGGAGGAACGGGACTGCCACGACGAATCCAGCCAAGGGCCCTGCGACGCCGACGTCGAAGAGCACTTTGCGGTTGGGCATGGGGTCCTTGATGCGAATCAATGCGCCGAAGGTCCCAAACGGCATGATTGTGGGCGGGACCGGGATGAAGAACGGCAGGCTCGTGCGGAGTTTGTGTTTCCGCGCTGCGAGGTAGTGCCCCATTTCATGGATGCCAAGGATGGCCATGAGTGGCAGGCCGAAGGTGAGGCTGCCCCAGAGGAGGTATTCGAGGTCGAAGTAGACACGCCAACTGTTGGCGGCGCCGGGGTCGCTGAAGCCTTTCCATAGCCCGGCACCAGCCATCGCAGTGGTGAGGAACGTGAGGCCCATGAGGAGCCAGTTTAGCCAGAGGCGGGATTCGCGAACGGGTGGGCGTTCGGCGATGAAGATGATGTCTTCGCCGCCGTCGCGCCGCATGAAGACGAGGAGGTCTGGGTGGCTCGTGTTGAGCTCCCGTTGCAGGGCTTCGAAGGCGTCGTCCGGCCCCGTTTCTTGGTTGAACATGACGTAGTACATGCTCGCAAGGACTTCGCCCTGGTAGGTCTCGTTGCGCTCATCATAGACGCGGAAATGGCGTTCAACGAGGGCGCGGAAAGACTGCACGGGTTGGCCACGCCAAGAGCCCTACTTAAAAGCGGGCAAGGGGGCCAAGTTCGCGTTCCGCGGCGCGACCCACGGCTTCCGCGTGCTTCTTTGGGGCAAACACCCAGTGGCGCCAGTGGTCCATGCGGGCGGCGTGGAGAATGTTGACCAATTGGCTTGCGTCGCGCATGGGGACCACGTCGCCGTTGCGGAGTTTCACGTGCAGGTTGGTTTCCCGGAACTTGGGCGGTTTGGGGATGTCCAGTAGCACGTGTCCGAGGTCCACGCCGGCTGCGTCGGCGATGTCTTGCCGGAGCTTCATTTTGGCCCCGGGTTTCAGGAGCGCGTCCAGTTCTCCTTCTTGCAATTCGCGGCCTTCGTAGGCGCGCTTGTAGAGCCGCCGTTCGTCGAGCCGTTTCACGAAGGATGCCCCGGTGCCGCCGTTGCTGCGGATGCGGTGGAGCAGTTCTTCGTCGCCGCATTGTTCCAGTGCTTCCATGGGCACGTCGGTTTCCTGCATGTAGGTCCGAATGGCTTCCAAGAGAATCGCTTCGGAGGCGCGCACGGTGTGGTGGTAGTACACGGCGGGGTACATCAAGAACCGCGTCGTCAAGAGCCCTTCCGCAGCGAGGATGCCCGATTCCCGCACCAACACCCCTTCTTCGCCGCGCTCAATGACGCGGCAGAGACGCCCGGGGTCCACGCTGCAGCGGACACCGGTGTAGTGCGCGTCGCGAAGCAAGTAGTCCATGCGGTCCGCGTCCAAGGCGCCGCTCACGATGCTGCTGAGGGAGCCCTCTCCCACCACCGCTTCACTCACCGCCACGGGGTCCAATCCGTGTTGCCGAAGCAGGTCCCCAAGGGGGCCCCAGCGGACCAAATCCACGGTGGTTCCCTCGTGGGCGCGTCCTTGTTCCTTGATGATTTCTTCAAATGCGTGGCTGAAAGGGCCGTGCCCAACGTCGTGCAGCAACGCCGCCGCACGCAGGGTCAACGTGTCCGAGTCGTCCAGGGAGAGCCCTTCGGCGAGTTGGCCTGCGAGGTAATGGGCTCCGAGACTGTGTTCGAATCGATTGTGGTGCGCCCCCGGGTACACCAACTCCGCGGTGCCCAGTTGCTTGACGCGCCGGAGCCGTTGGAATACGGGGTGGCCAATCAGGGCCAAGGCCCAGTCGTCGATGCCGATGGACCCATGGATGGGGTCACGAATGCTCACTGCCACGGGGCTCCATCGGCTCCGGGGTTTTAGGCTCGAACCATTCCGGCCGCATCAAGGCAGCCCAAGCCAGGCCTGCGCCCATGAGTGCGAGGAACGCCACGGCGTGGAAGAAGAACTTGAAGAACGC
>JBMZMP010000009.1:0-7629 GCA_049619235.1 Thermoplasmatota archaeon | reverse complement strand
CTTGGCTTTGGATGAAGCTGCCAACACCCACGGCGGGGTGGGTTTGGTCTTGGATGATCCAAATGGAGAGGCTCACTTCGATAAGGAGGGCCAGGGCGATGCCGAAGCTGGCTGCAAGCGGAAGCGCACCCCACTTGGCACCGCTGGGCGCAAATTGTTGCATGATACGGTAGCAACCCACAGCGAACAAGGACACACCCACAACGCGGACGACCGCTTGGATGCCGGGCAACACGTCGAAGTTGAGGAGAACGAAGGCTTCGGGGTCATGGATTGCGAAGAAGGAGTTGCCCGCCGACCACCACAACCCGCCCGCCACCAACGCCAAGAGCGCGCCTTGCGCGCCCCGGGTGAGCGTGGCAAAAATGGCCATTGGGGTGAAGGCAAGGATGACGACCCAGATGCCTCGTTCGATCAGCCACGGTCCGCCAACCAGCACGAGCAGTGCCCACCCAGTGAGGACGGACACGGTGACCAGTTGTTTGTGGATGGAAGGGAGCGCGTGGTAGTGTTGGTGGTAGAGGGTCCGTTCGGCCCGCTGTTGCGCCCGCCAAAGGGGGACGAGTGGAATCAGCGCTAGAATTTGGAACACCACGAAGGTGCGGATGGTGGTGACGAAGGAGCGTCCTTGGTTCAGTAAGTCCATGTTGGTTTTCGGGAGAACGAAGCCGCCGATGCATGCCAGGACGAAGACCGCGATGGCAACCCGTTCGATGAGGTTGAGGTTGCGCCACGATTGCAGCATCATGGGGCCAAGGCGCGGGTCTTCAAGGGCCAGGCCGAAGTTCCACATGCGCACTTGCTGCACCACCAGGAGCGCCGCGGCGGACACGATGGCCATGGGCGCAAGAATCAGCAGCGGGCTCAGGGTTTCGTCTTGCAGGTCGAGGGTCGCAAGCAGGTACACGTTGCTGCCGACGATGGCACCGAAAATGGGGATGGTCAACAAGGACCGGGTCAGCATGGCGCGCCGGAGCGCCTCCGGTCCGCGGGCGTCTTGCGGGAACAACTGCCGCAACCCGTACAACAGGGAAAGGAGCGCGGCAATCCACAAGACGAGGATGGGCAAGAGTGCGGCGGGCAAAGCGGCCGCGTTGTTGGCGAGGGAACTCACGTACACACTCGCAAATCGCGCCTCCACGAGGACCACGTAGTTGTCGTACGCGGATTGGCCAAGTACAGTCAGCAGCCAAACGGCGCCCCCGACGAACGCGAGCGGTTTTGCCCGGCCCGATTGGACCGGACTCACGGCGCCTGCAAACATGGCAACGCCGCCGCCAACGAGCACCGCAGTGAAGGGAATCAAGTTGCCTGCGATGCTGGAAGTTTGGTCACTGCCGTTGACGAGGAACGTTTCCAGTTGGGACTGCGCTCCCGCCATCAATCCCACGAAGACGAGGACCGTTCCGGCAAGCGCCAGCCACCGTTTCACGGCGCAAGCTCCACTTCCGTTGCCTTAGGATTTCCGGTCTTGTCCCAGAAAGTCCATGCTGAACTCGGAATCCATTTGCACCCGCAAGCCGTCCCGGGCTGCCACGGTTGGGACGCCGGTGCGGTCTGTGATGCGTTGCGCCCATTGTCCAGGGTCCCCTTCCTTGAGGGTCTTGTAGCCGAAGTGGGTCAGCAGGAGGAGCTTAGGTTGCAATTGGTCTGCGAGGAGTTCCACGTCGTCCGTGCACATGTGCCACGGAATGCGGTGGCTTCCGCCCCGCGTCATTTGGCAAACCACGATGCGGCTGCCTTTGTGTTGGTCCGCGAGGCCTTCGAAGTACTGCGTGTCGATGATGTAGCTGAGCTGGCCGTGGGTGAGTTTGAACTTGAAGCCGACCGTGTCCGGGTCGCTGTGATCTTGCTTCGTGGCCGTCACGTCGTACATGCCGTTCAACGTGACCGTGTCGCCCGCTTCCACTTCATGCGTGGTTTTTGCCATGTTGGCGTGGTAGGGACTCAGCACTGGGCCAAGGGGACGGCCGTCGGGAAGTGTGGTGCCGCGGAGCACGGAGCGGGGCGCCACGAGGGTGCCTTTTTTATCAAGGCCGCCGCGGGTGATGCCTTCCAGCAAAACGGCTGTGTCCGTCCAGTGGTCCGGGTGGGCGTGACTCACAAGGAGCGCGTCGGTCTTGGTTGGGTCGATACCGTAGCGGTGCATGTGCACCAAGCTGCCGGGGCCGGGATCAATGTTGCAGCGTAGGCCCCGATCCTGCAGATAGATACCGCCCGTTTGGCGGAGCTGACTGATTGTCGTGAACCGGCCTCCGCCGGTCCCTAGGAATGTCAGTTCGGTCACAAGAGTTCACGAACTGCCCAGCAACGCCCGATTATTTGAAGGAGACCCGTCGACGCTTCCAAGTACCCCTGCCCGCGTGGCGGCATTGTGTGGGACATCCTCTCCTTTGCAGCCGGCCTCGCAGGTGGCACCCTCGGCACCATCGTGGCGTTTGAAGCCATGAACCGTGGCAAGAAAGCTGATGAAGCAGCGCCGAAAACCAAACTCACCACGGGTTGGCGCATTCGAGAACTTGGAAACCCGATCATCGTGGCCCGGGACGTGCTCGATTTGGACGTGCCTGCAGGGACCAAGGTGTACGCAAGCGGCGTCGTGGATCCGGGTCTCCTTGGCACGGCGCAAGTGCAACAAGTCCCTCCCGTCCGCACCGAGTTCGCGCTCGACCTGGACCGACAACGCGCCCTCATTTTCACCGCCGGCGCACAAGAAGGCAGCCTCGCCCTCCTCACCGTGGACCCCACCATGCTTGCCCGCCTCGAAACCGAGTACCGCACCCTCGCCGGGCACGGCGGCGAATACGTGGAACGCCTGCAAATCAAGGACCTCGTTGGCAAAAACGGCGTCACCGTGGAAACGAAGGGATTCGTCCAAGACGTGCTGCCGTACAAGGAACGGTTCATGATTCGCCTCGAAGACGAAGGGCACATCATGGGCGTCCTCGTGGAGAAAAACCCGGAAGGTCTCCGCGAAGAACGCATCCAAGTGAAGGGCAAATTGCAACGAGACCAAACCGGGTACGCCGTGATTGTCGCTGAAGACATCCGCCGCATCCGGTAACGGGGACACAATTCTTATTATCAAGGACCCCAAGTGAAATGCAATGACAGCGAAAGCTGGACTGCTCATTGCAGCAATGTTCCTGATGACGCCGGCGATGGCCGCCGAAGCCACGTGCTCCCCCCCTTGCGGCTGGGTGCAACCCAACCTCGACATCATCATTGAGGACAAGCTCACCTGCGGAAGCGGCATCCGCCTCGGCGACGAAGAAATCGACCCCGCACTTTGCTACCAAGTCCCGACGGAGGACAAACCCGTCGTCATTGACGGCATGTTCCGCTTGTACTGGGAAGTGAGCGAAGAAGCCACCTACCCCCACGACCCCAACCAACCCATCGAAGTGGACTTCGCAAACGTGGGCACCACGGGCAAATGGCTCTCCGCAAGCGTGGAACCCAACACCATCAGCATCGGCACCGCCGAGCTCGCCGACCCCAACAATTTCCAAATCCGCGACTTAGAATCCGGCAGCCCAAGCGTCTGGTTCTGGTTCGAACAACCCCTCACCATCACGTACGAAAAGGTGGGCGAACCCACGGAAGCGGACTGGGAACTGATCGGTAACAAGGGTGGCTACCAACCCATGTTCCTGCGCGTCCACAGTGGCGAAAGCGGCGTCTACTTCAAGCAAGCCTGGGCCCTGGAAGAATTCCGATTTTACACCGGCACCGAGGAGCAATTCAAGTCCGGCAACATCCCCACCACCCCCCAAGCCGATGGCGAAAGCAACAGCACCCCCGCCATCCCAATCCTATTCGCAATCCTCGGATTGGCACTCTTGGCCCGGCGCAAACTGTAACCCTTTTTCACCTCCTTTTTTTCCACGCGATGCGGCCCCGTGGGGTAGTTTGGTATCCTTCCAGCTTCGGAGGCTGGAGTCTCCGATTCAAATTCGGGCGGGGCCATATACCAAACTTGCTTGGTTTGGTATCACGAGCTTTCATTCTCCCCCTCCACCCCTTTAGAAGCCAAGGAACAGGTGAGCGTCCATGAGCGACGTCACAGAGGCGCTGCGCCGCCGGAATCAAGGCCTCGACTTGCGCGACTCCGACCGGCAGGCTCTCCGCGAATACGCCCGAGCATGGAACAGCAACAAGGGCGCCATGACGCTTCGCTTCCCCACAAAGGAAGAACACAGCCTCGTCAAGGCCGCGGCTGAAGAAGCCGGCATCCCAATCACGCAATGGGTTCTCGACGCCATCGACGCCAAACTTTCAGGCCGAGTCATGGACAAATACCGCCTGGAATCCATGCTCAACCAAAACGAACGGCTCCAAGAGGACATGGCCTTCATGGAGCGAAGCCTCCGGGACGAACGGACTCGGAACCGGGAATTGGAGGGGCAAATGCAGGACCTCGTGAACAAACTGGTGGATTTGACGTGACCTTCAAGGTTCAAGTGCACGCCGGCGAAGCCAGACACGCGGCGCCAACTTTCCGAGATCATGCCGAGGTTTTCGACGCGTGGGAAGCCGATTCCAGGACGCGCCTGCAACCTGCAACACTGAAGGGATACGGCATTGGCATCCGGGCATTCCTTGACGCGTGGCCTTCTATGGATTTCTTGAAGGCCAGCCACAAGGACATCCTCCTGTACATGGAACGCTTCTCCCAAGCATGCCGGCACTACCACCTTGCCGTTTGCAGCACGGGGCAGCGCCCGGTTTGCCTCAAGGGGCAGGACCTTGCCCAATGCAGTACGCAGTGTGCTGCGTACCACCGGCGTCCGTTTCCCACGTGCATGGCACACTTCACGAACATCATTCACCTGTACAAGTTTCTGCTGCGCGTCGGGTCCGTGAACTCAAACCCAGCCATTGCAGCCCGCGACGAATGGAAACATGAGCACAAACACTTGTTGGAAATTCGGCGCAAGCGGTGCCCAACCCGTGAAGAAGTGTCGGCGTTCCTTGGCCATTTCACAAAGATTTACGAAAAATTCGCGGCTTTTGCATTGGCCAAGTGGGGCCTTCGAGAAAGTGAGCTGGTCCGTTTACAGGTTTCCAAATTGTACTTCGACAAGGGATACATGGAAATTCCATTCTTCAACGGGAAGCGAAAGGGGAACCGTATCCTGATCTTGGATGATGAAGCCCGCATGATTCTGCGCGATTACCTCGTTTGGCGCGGGGAATCGGATTCGGATTTGCTGCTGCTTAACAGGTACAAAAGACCGCTGAAGGAGGAAGAGGTCGCAAGGCGAATCATGCGAGCCAGTCTCAACCTGGGCTTCGAATCCCCCGGTGACGACCCCAAGGACCGGATACGGCCGCACAGTTTCCGCCACTTTTTCAGCACTGAAGTGAAAAGCACCCGTCGCGGGCAGCCCATCGACGAGTATTGGTGGAAGGTACTACGTGGAGACCGTACCGGGGGAAACGCCGACACCTACGTGCATCCCAGTATTGACGAGCTGCGCATCCAGTTCCTCCGTCATGCGCCTCTCTTGTTCACGTAGTTGGGTTTTGAGTTCCAGGGCCATGTACTTGGGCAATTGCCAGTCGCCGAACACCATGCAATTGTAGTCCCGTGCGACGGCCGCGGCTTTCAAGGACGAGTCGAATTTCTTCGCTCTCCAAAGGAACTCTGTCCATTTGCCATCTACCGCCAAGAATCTCCAGGGCCTCAATCTGACCAGCACCAACGAACGCTGCATATTCGTGGATTTGGTGAGAGCCTATGAAGAAGATTCAGCGAGTCACGGGTGAAACCACACCCCGCCAAAAAATTACGTTTCGAGAGGTTACACTTGCCACCCACCACATTCTTCAAGAATGACCAACCAATGTAGGATTATGAGTGAATGGCTTACCGTCTTGTACGTGGTGGCCGCCGTTATCACAATCCTGACCTCTGGTTTTCTGTTTAGCAAACCGATTCACCGAGGATACCGAAAATTGCTTCTGGACCGGGGCATGGGCCAAGTTCGGAGAATAGATGCGACGCTCACGCTCGCCTACGATGAAGCGGAACCCGTGCAGGGCATCATTCCAATTTTGCGAGCAACGGGCGGTGCTTGGAGAACCGGGGGCGTGGATTCCACCAACCAAGTCAGATTACTCAAGGCAAAGGGGTCATTTGCCGAATTGAAACTCACCCGAGGGGCGATGGAAGATTCTTTTTGCTTTGTCCTCGAAGGTAGCTTCCGAAGTCTGAACGAGCTCCGATCTGTGGTTGACAAAACAACCCCTGCTATTCTGGCCGTTCATGGCCAACCAAAGGAATGGATTTGGAAGCTTGATCTACCGTTCCCCGCCCCAGTAGTTGGCCCCATCTCCAGACACCTCCGGGAATCTAATCAACTGCTTGAGTTCACAAGAAATGGCTTGACCGCTGAGGCCCGTAACCATGGAACGCGGCACGTCGTCAAAGGCCGTGGAACAAATAAGGACAAAATTAAGGAATTCCTTGGCATCATCACATAGGATCTGCTGAACTGGCTGCAAACTCCTGCGCCAGCCAGAATTGGTCCTTCAGAATCTCCCTTGTGACATGACCATCCATGGTACTCACGCCACCCTCCCGTGCAAACGTAAAACGAGATATTCCAACTGCCACGTCCGGAATTACCTGAATTGACGTCAAGACCTTTCCTTTGTAATCTTCCACGTCCACGGATACGTCATATTCCGCCGTGGTTTTTGAACTGTCGAGCGACGGTTTTGCCCAAACATTGCTAATTGAATCATAGACCGCATCGAGCATTCTCAGATTCCAGACCACCGGCTCGATGCGACAGTTGAGCGTTTGCTCCAATTGTTTTGCCATTCGCCTAGCTATGTTCTTTGGAGCGTAAATGAACATCCAATTTTGTTCATCCCTGCGGACCATTTCCACGAACGGGAAGAATCCTTCTTGGGCGAAATGTCGCGTTGCATATCGTTTGCTTGAGGGCACCCGCTCAGGTTCACTGTTTTCCCGAAATTCCTTGGGTTCAACGTGAAGGTCAAAATCGTCAAATTCTGGCACCATCGGTTCGTCAATGAACACCCGCAGGGTTTTTGGGGCTACAGGGGCAAAGTGCCGAGCTCGCCATGTAATCCGGTCCGGGGCCCGGTCCTTGAGAACTAGGTCTGTCGACGGCGGCGGCATTTTGCTTGGAGATTCACCCAAGGCCTCCTTTAATTCCGTCTGCTGGGGCGTGAAATATGAGTCTTTGATGTGCTCCCACCGGATGCCTCCGACCTTAAAGCCTCGCAAAGAAAGCCCCATCAGCTGCCCCCGAATTTCTTCTTGAGCATTTCATCAATCTTGGCTTCCACCAACGCTTCGAACTTCGAGTCTGCCAACTCCTTCACGTGTTCGGCGATTTGGGCTTCGATGATGGCGTCGTTCACCGGGTTGACATTCTGGCGGTCGATGGCTTTGCCGTCAAGGAATTGAAGGATTGCTCCGGTGAGGACCTGGGGTCGATTCGTGAACCCTTCGGAGTTGTTCGCGATGAACTTGTCAACCTTCTCCAGAATCTCGTCCCTCAGAGAAACTGAACTGAAACCGGCCCTTGGCATAAGGTACGGTACTGTCAATTACCTAAGAAAAGCCCCCTGAACAACCGTGCTTGATGG
>JBMZMP010000008.1:0-22490 GCA_049619235.1 Thermoplasmatota archaeon | reverse complement strand
GTAGTTCGTCTTCAGTGACTTTGAGGCCTTGGCGGCGGAAATAGGAGGTGATGTTTTTGATGTCGCGTCGGAGGAACTCGACGCTCATGGGGTGGTTTCGGAGAACGCCTTGCCCCACGTCGATGATGCGGGCCACTTGCTTCTTCTCTTTCCCGTCCGAGTTCTCCACGAGGATGTTGTACTCGGAGCAGTCGCCGTGGACCAGCCCGGCTTTGTTCGCGATGTCCACGAAGTCCTGCGTGATGGACTTGTAGAATTGCTCCGGCTTTTCGAGGCGACCCAGTTCCTTCAACTTGGGCCAGTTGCCCTCTGCGGTGCCAAGGTACTCCATGATGAGCACGTTGTTGAGCACCTTGATCGGTTCAGGCACGGAGACACCCGCTTCGCGGCAACGGTGCAAGTTGCGGAACTCTTTCTGCGCCCAGGCGTACGTGAGGGTGCGCTTGTCGCCGGCGACGCCTTGGAACCGGTCGTCGCCTTGGATGTACTTCAGGACGTGCTTGAAGGTGGCCGTGTTGGTGCGGAAAATCTTCACCGCCACGAAGTGCCCCGCGGGCGTGGTGCCCCGGAACACGTTGGCTTCTTTCCCGGTACTGACGGGGAAATCCAGGGAGCGAAGGACGCCCCCGGCGAGGAATTTGTGCAACGTCATCAGCGTCTTCTTGTCGAAGACTTCCCCTTCCGTGCGGCGGTCGCCACGACCCACGGGGCGCGGAAGGTTGTTGACGAGTCGGTCGGCTTTCTTGAAAGCCCACTCGTCGTTGGAGGCAATGGTGCCTTCGGCGTCCACGTCAAATTCGAATTCTTCGAATTCGTCCGGAGCCAAATCCAGCTCAAGCAGCGGCTCGTCCATCAAAATCCGACGTCGAGGAGGTCAGGGATCAAGCCACGGCGGCTCAGGTTGGAGGATTGGGTGCGGATGTAGCGGTACTTGACGTCCGCCTTGTCATCTTGGAAATCCCAGGGCTTGATGATGATCAAGTCGCCGGGTTTGATCCACATGCGGCGCTTCATTTTGCCGGGGATGCGGGCCATGCGGCTCTTGCCGTCTTCGCACATCACGATCATCTTGGAGGCTCCAAGCAATTCATCGGCAATGGCGAACATTTCCTTCAACGTGGGGTCCGGCATGCGGTAACGAACATTCTCGTCATCCGCCTCCGGTGTGGGTCGGTGGCTGCTCATGTCCAGTCCCACTGTTGCGTATTATAAAAGAAGCGGGGCCGCGGGCAGCGGGGGTTTTACAGGGAGGGGCAAGTGCGCTGTTCGTGCCGGAATTGTTGCGTGCCGTGAATGCCGTTGAGTCCAAGGTTGCGTTGGTTGCTTACACGAAGGAGCCATTTGGCATCGCCGTGGCCAGTGCAAGGACCTGCTACGCGGAGGACTTTGTCTTCGTCGGCCAACTGACGCCGAAGGGCGAGCGGACCCGCAACACGTTGCTGCAAGCATTCCCGGCATACGAGAAGGAATTGGCGGAATTGGGCGCGGCAAAGACCACTGCGGAACGGCGCATGGAATTGGTGGCGCAACTGGAGCCTGTTGCCCCCAGCGACGACGCACGGGACGCTTTGTCCGTCTTTGCGGACCTGGCACGGCAACGTGCCCCCAACGATGCCCGCATTGCCCAATCCATTTACGAAGCGGGCCACCACACGCCGTTCCAGCACCCCACGTTCGTCTTCAGCTTGGACAACGTGAGTCGAAACGTGGTGGAGTCGTTCTTCCACCAACACATGTTCTTCAACAGTGAACAGCAATCCCAGCGCTACGTGGAAATGGGCGAGGCGGACGTGTACGTCCCCGAATCCATCCGCAGCAACCCCGCTGCCTTGGAAGTGTACCAAGGCGCGGTTTCCGATGCCTGGGACAGCTACCATCACCTCCGCGATGCCCTGGTGGATGTCAACCTCAAAGTGATGACGGCCATTGGAAAAATCAAAGGCCAAACGGAGAAGGCCATTCGCGTGGAGGCGGAAAAGAAGAGCCAAGAAATGGCTCGCTACGTCATCCCCATCGCCGCAGCCACCCGCATGTACCACACCATCAGTGGCATCGTGTTGCTTCGGTACGTGCGCATGGCCGGGGCGCAAAATGCCAGCGAGGAAGCGCGCGCAGTGGTGTCCAAAATGATGGCCGAGGTGGCCGAAATTGACCCGGACTTTGCAAACCAAATCCAGGAAACCGCGCACGAAGAGGGCGCATTCCCGGAATGGAAACTACTGGAGCACGGCGAGCCTGAACACCCCATTGAATTGGGCCACGAACACAGCCTCCTGCTCCACGCAACCCCCGATGCGGCGGACTTGGTCACGCAAGTGATTCGGGAAGTCACTGGCAGCAACATGCCCCAAGATCAACTCTTGGATGCGGTGCTGTCTCCGGCGCAAAACCGCATCTGGAACGACACCCTGAACACCTGGGACCACTCTCCAGTGCTCCGGTCGCTTCGGCACGTCCATTACACGTTCCACAAGCGCCTCAGTCTCAGCGCCGTGGCGCAGGACCAACGCCACCGGCTCACCCCGGGAACGCGCCCGCTTCTGCAACGACTCCTTGGCGCCGTGCCGGACGTGTACGTGCCAGACGTGCTGCAAGGCGAACAAGCGGAACGGTACCACGCAACCATGGACGGCTTGTGGGCCGCCATGCACAAGCTCCGCGACCTGGGCATCCCTGACCGCGACGTCACGTACCTGTTGCCAAACGCCACGAACCAGTACTTCACGCAAAGTGGCGACCTACTCAGTTTCATTCACAAGTGGCGGTTGCGCCTCTGTTTCAATGCCCAAAAGGAAATCTTCGACGCCAGCTTGGACGAACTGCGGCAAGTGCAAGCCGTTCACCCCGAATTGACGCGGTTCCTAGGGCCGCCTTGTACGTTCGTGGCCGCCCGCCAACCGGCGCACCTGCAAGACGACGTGGAAGCGTGTTGCCCCGAAGGACCTCGCTGGTGCGGGGTCAAAGTGTGGAAGAATTTCGACGCTGCGAAGGGCAAGCCGAAGCGGCCGTACTAAGATGAACACCCGACGCAACCCCAACGCGGAACCCATCATGGACGCGGCTGCCTCGCCGTACTTGGAAGAGGGGCGGGCGCTTTTCAACGCGGGAGAACATTGGCATGCGCACGAAGCGTGGGAGCATTTGTGGTTGGGACTTGAAGGCGAAGAGAAGTTGTTCGCCCAGGGACTCATCATGGGCGCTGCCATGTTGGTGCAGTACGGAAAAGGGGTCCAAAGGGGCGTAGAGAACCACTACGCAAACGTTCGCGCCCGCTGCCAAGGCAAGTCATTTTGGGGCATCGACGGGGATGCCTACTTGGTCCAACTGCGGCCGTTTCTAGACACGCCGGGGCTGGACCCCGCACGGGTTCAATTGCTACGGGATTCCCAGAACTGAGAACGAATCTTGCGGGCTGGAACCCCGCCCCAGAACTCCCCTGGGGGCACATCCTTGTTCACGAGACTCATGGCGCCGATGACCGCGCCTTTGCCAATGGTCACGCCGGGCAAAATGGTGCAACCAGCGCCGATGCTGACGTCATCCTCAATCGTGACTGGGCCGCGTTGGTATTCGTGCCGCAGGTACCCATGGCACAGGATCGTGGTGTTGTACCCAACCACCACTTCCCGGCCCACCGTGATGTCCTGCGGGAAAATGATGTCAATGGTGGTTTCGAAGCCGAAACTGGTGAACTTGCCAATTTTTGCCCCGGTTCGACGCAGCAGGAACCGCTTCAAGCGAAAACTGGGCGCCCATCGTGCGGCGATGATCCAAAAGGAGTTCCAAATCACGCGCAGAAGGGAGGTGTCCTTGGTGAAGTGGAACAAACTGTTGTGGGGTCCGCGACTGGGGGCGGTGGTCACGCGGGGGTGAGGCACAGAAGTGCAGTGTCGGCACGCGACATGAGGGTTTGCAAACGCGAAAACATACCAACAAACCATCCAATGCGTTCAAAAGCATCCGGGGAAGTTGACCGCCAATGTCCGTTCCGCTTCTCCGAACGCGTGATTTCACCAAGAATTTTCCAAACAACCGAGGCGTTGGCCCCATTGATTTGGAGTTGGAGCCCGGAATTCACGGGTTGGTTGGCCCCAACGGCAGTGGAAAAACCACGTTCGTCAAGACGTTGCTTGGATTCTACGAACCCACAGCGGGCCGGGCAGAACTGCTGGGCTTGGACACGCGGCGGGACCTCCTCAACGTCCGCCGCCGGGTTGGGTACATGGCAGAAAACGACGTCATCGTCCCCGGCTTGAACGCCGTGCAAACCGTCCGCTTGGCCGGCGAATTGTGCGGGGTTCCGTCCGTTCACGCGCACGAAGCCGCGGCTGAAGCAATGCACGCGGTAGGGCTCGGCGACGAAAGGTTCCACAACCCCGCTCGGCTCAGCACAGGGCAGCGACAGAAAGTGAAACTTGCAGCGGCCCTTGTGCACGCGCCAGAAGTGCTGTTTCTGGACGAACCCACAAACGGCTTGGACCCCCGGGCCCGCGTGGAATTCATGGAACTGGTACGGGAACTGGCAGATGAAAAGCACATGAGCATCCTGCTGTCCACGCACATCTTGCCAGACATGGAGCGACTCTGCGAGCAAGCGATCGTCCTCCGTCAAGGGCGGCTCGTCGCGGTGGAACACGTGAAGCACCGCAGCGTCCTGGAAGCGGGAAAGAACACTTGGTACACGGTGCAAGTCATCCAAAACGAAGACGCATTCCTCGCCGCGTGCCGGAAGAAGTGGGAGGTGGACATCGGCAGCGAAGTTCGCATCGCCGCCCCCACCCCGCTCGCCGTCATGCAAACCGCGCAAAAAGTGGGCGCCGTCATGGCCGGCATCCGGCCCGCAACCATTGGCGTGGAAGACGCCGTCCTTGCCCACATGGAGGATGCATGAGCGCGGACATCGAAGGCCGACGGTTCCGCGCATGGGACCAAAACTCCATGGCAGAACCTGCCCGCAAGTGGGTTTTGATTGCCAAATACAACTACCTACGGTACCTCAAGAACCCCATCGCGTACCTGGTCCTCATCGCCATCCTGCTGGGCTTCTTCGTGGGCAGTGCCGAAATGGGCTTGTTCGACTTCAACGAACGGCCACCCCGCGACATCGCGCAGTACTTGCCCCTCATGGCCGTCATGACTGCCTTGGTGTGTGGTGGCGTCGTGCTGCTTGGAGCACCCAGTTTCTCGGAAGACATCCGGTTCAACGCGCTGCTGTTCTACTTCAGCCGCCCCCTGCGCGCCCGCGACTACTTGTGGGGCAAACTGGCGTTCCTGATTTCGGGAAGCCTCGGAGTCGGCGTCCTCGCCGTAGGGGGGCTCAGCATGGTGCTCCTCGTCACAGGCGTGCCCTATGACCAATCCTCCGATTATTCCTACTTCGCCGACCCCGACACCACCGTTGACTCAGCCCTTGAGTTCCTCCCATACATGCTGCTGGCCATTGCCGGCTTCCTCAGCATGACCTGGTTCACCATTGGCACGGTCACCCTTGCCTCCGTGTACACCAAGCGAGCCTGGCATGCCATGCTAGGATGGGTTGCAATCATGTTCGGCTGGACCATGTTTGCGGCCCTCGTGTTTGGCTACGAGGGCAGCGGCAAGGCAGAATTCCTCTTCTCCCCGGGCGGCTGGATGTCCCTGGTGTTTGATCACCCGGTCAACGCCATGTACGAGAGCGCACGCACCTCCTTCCAACTGCCATTGGTCATCGCTGCGTTGGTGCTCGCCGCAGGACTGGGAACCGCTGCGCTTGCACTCTCCAAACGGCGCATCGCTCAGATGGAGGGAACCCTATGAGCCTGCGGTTCGAAAGCGTCACCAAGCGGTATGGTGACCTCGTCGCACTCAACCGAGTGGACTTCGCAATCGGCAAAGGCGTCACTGCATTGGTGGGGCCAAACGGAAGCGGCAAGTCCACCTTCATGCGCCTTGCCACGGGACACTCCTTGCCCACTACGGGCCGCGTCACCGCCTTCGGGGGCAGCGTCTGGGACCAACCGGACACCATGCGCCGCGTCGGCTACGTACCGGAACAAGACGCGTTCTACGAACACATGAGTGGCTTGGAATTCGTCAGCTTCCTCGGACGTCTGCGCGGATTTGGCCCATTGGAGGCCCGGGATGCAGCGCTGCGGGAACTCCGCGCACTTGGCTTGGAAGAAGGCATCGACCGGCCCATCAAATCCTACTCAAAGGGCATGCGGCAGCGAGTGAAGTTGGCGCAGGCACTCATCCACCGGCCCGAATTGGTGCTCATGGATGAACCGCTCCTCGGTTGCGACCCCTTGGCCCGAAAACGCATCCAAGACCGCATCCGCGACGCAGCCAAGGACGGCGCATCCATTCTCATCAGCAGTCACATTCTGCCCGAAGTGGAACGCATGACGAAACAGATTGGCTTCCTACAATCGGGACGCCTCATTGCACAAGGAAATGCCATGGACATTCGACAAAAACTCACCTCCGTCCCCAGCAAAATCTCCATCCACTTGGACGCGCCGCGCGCTGCCGCCGCGAGCATGGTGCAATGGGACCTCGTGGACCGCCTGGAGGTGCGGCGCGGCGAACTCCTCATCGAAACCCAAGCGGTCGGACAGTTCCTTTCTGCGATGCAAGCGGACTGGAAACCGGCGTGGGGCTACCAAGGGCATTCCTTGGTGGATGGCGACCTCTCAAGCGTCTTCGGCTACCTGGCGGGAGGGAAAGCATGAACGAAGTTCTCCTTCGCATGACATTGGCACAGACCGTTCGCAGCAAACGGGCGCTCATCGCCCTCATCGTGAGCGTATTGCCGTTCGTCTTCGGCCTTGCCGCGGTACTGGAAAACAACAGCAACACGTGGAGTCCATTCCTGGACGAACTGTTGTTCATTTGCTTCGGCTTCACGATTCCCCTCGTGGCTCTGATCCTGATTGGCGGGTTGATTGCGGATGAGGTGGAAGACCGAACCATCAGTTACCTCCTCACGGCGCCCATTTACCGCGCCGATTTGTTCCGCAGCCGCGCATTGGCAATCGCCATCCTTGTTGCGGGCTTCGCACTCATTCAGGGGCTCGGCGTGTACTTCGTGGAACTTGTGCACTACATGTCGTCGGACCAAGGCGAATTGTACACTCGGGGCGGAGACGCCTCGGCCACGCGCGTCCTCGGGGCCGGCTTCTTCATGGCCATGCTGCTTCCAGCCATGGTGGCCATTGGCTACACGTTCCTGTTCGGATTCCTGAGCTTGGCCATTGGAAAATGGCATTTCCTTGCGGCCGTAGCGGCAACCGGATTGGACTTGGCAACCGTGTTCTCGGACAACATCTTCCTCGGAAGCGCCTCCGCGGCGGGCGCCTTGTTTGACGCCGTGGTTGGCTTTGGCACTGGGAGCCGAGGTGCCGTTGGAATGTTGTTCCTGTTGGCCTTGCCGGCAGTTTGGTACGTGCTTGGGGTGTTTGTGGTGAAGCGGAAAGAATTCCACGTCACCAGCGCCGTCACGTAGCGAATCGGCGTGGGCTTGTTTCAGCGCAGGTGCGCGGCGAAACTGCGCCCGGCTTCTTCCACTTCTTCCTTCCAATTTTCGCCGGTACCTGCGTACATGACGGCGCGGCCCACGTTGACAACGGCCATTTCTTTCTGGGTGTCGCCGCCGTTTTGCATGGTGGTGCGAGCGTCGGCGCCTTGCGCGCCCACGCCGGGGATGAGGAGGGGGATTCCGTCGCCGACGAGGGTGCGAATTTGTGCAAGTTCTGCAGGGTAGGTGGCGCCTGCGACGAGTCCAAGGTTTTGGTACTCGGGCTGCCAGTCTTGCATGGCTTTGCGGGCGACGGCTTGGTACAGCGGCGTGCCGGAATCGTCGGTGGGGAGATCTTGGAAGTCGCCTGCGGAGGCGTTGCTGGTGCGAGCGAGGAGGAAGACGCCGCGGTCTTCGTATTCGGCGAAGGGGGCCACGGTGTCGAGGCCAAGGTATGGGGTGACGGTGACGGCGTCGGCGCCGAGTTCATCAAAGGCGGCTTCGGCATACTTGCGGGCGGTGTTGCCGATGTCGTTTCGCTTGCCGTCCAGGATGACTGGAATGTCGTTGGGGATGGCGGCGATGATGTCGATGAGTGCTTCGTGGCCGATGTCTCCGAGTGCTTCGAAGAAGGCTGCGTTTGGCTTGTACGCGCCAGCCACGTCTTTGGTGGCTTCTACGACGCCCATGAGGAATTCTGTGGTGTCTTCTTCGGTGAGCCCCTCGGGGTATTTTGCGGGGTCTGGGTCGAGGCCGACGCAGAGCCAGCTGGCGGCTTTGCTGCTGTTGCGGAGTCGGTCGTAGAAGTGGTCCATGGCGTGGCCATTTCCATTTGGTTGTTGAAGGCAACCCCTTGCCAAGCCTTCAAATAGAAATAGGAACTATTCCTATTTGTGGAACTGCCGAGGAGCCAACAAGGCCGCGCCGTCCTAGAAGCAGTCCAACAACTGGACCACCCCACGGCGGACCAAGTCTTTGCCCAGGTCCGAAAAAGCTTCCCAAAAATCAGTCTCGGGACCGTGTACCGCAACCTCGACGCCCTCGTTGCAAAAGGCCACGCCGAAAAACGAGAAATCGGCGGAACAAAGCGATTCGATCCCAACACCGCCCCCCACATTCATCTCCACGACGTGTCCACAAATCGACTCATCGACCTGCCCCTCACCCCCGTCCTAGAAGCGGAACTTCGCACCCTATGCGAACAACATTTCGAAGGCGAAGCAGAATGCATCCTCGAACTCAAAGGAAACCTGAAACCATGAACCTGCCAGACGTCATCCACAAAACCCACGCCCAACAGCTCAACCTGCAACTCGCGCACTGGAACATCACCGGCCCCAACTTCATCGCGCTCCACGAATTGCTCGCAGAACAATACGAAGAACTGGGCGACGGAATCGACGCCCTGGCAGAACGGCACCGCCACCTGCAAAACCTCGTGCCTGCCACCGCCCTCGCCGGCGCACCTGACGTGGACGGCAACTGGGAAACCATGCTCCGCACGCTCGTACAAGGCCACGAAGCCCTCCTCGATGCACTCCACGCACTCGAAGAAACCGCAGCAGCAGCAGGCGACCCAGGCACCGCAGATCTTGCAACGGAGCGTATCCGGGCCCACCACGAACACGCCTGGAAGCTGCGCGCCCACCTCCAATAACCAACAACACAAACCAAGGAGACCCACATGACCCTAGAAGGAACCAAAACACTCGAAAACCTGAAAACTGCCTTCGCAGGCGAAAGCCAAGCCAACCGCCGCTACCTCTACTTCGCGGAGCAAGCAGACACGGAAGGCCAAGAAGAAACCGCCGCACTGTTCCGCAGCATCAGCAACGGGGAAACCAAACACGCATTCGGGCACATCAAATGGCTCGACCACGACCCAGTCACCGGCGAACCCATCGGAGACACCATCAAGAACCTGAAAGCGGCCATTGCTGGAGAGGTCTACGAATTCACGGAAATGTACCCAGGGTTTGCAAAGGTCGCCCGCGACGAAGGGCTCGATGAAATTGCCGAATGGTTTGAAGTCATGGCAAAAGCAGAAAAAATTCACGCCGGGCGCTTCGAAGAAGCCCTCGCCAAGCTGCAATGATCACGGAAACCCGGCGTGCAGAACTGCGAGCCATGCAGGCACACAAGGCCACCCGCCGCTTGCAGCTGGCCGACGACGTGAGCCTCCTGTGGGAAAGCCCCCGAACCGTCGCGCACCAAGTGAAAGAAATGTTGGCCATGGAAGAGGACCCAGAATCCCAAGTGGCCATCATCACAGGATACAAAGAACTCCAGCCATCGAAAGACCGGTGGACAGCCACCGTGTCAGTGGAAGTTCGCGATGCGGCGCAAATCAAACACAGACTCGCCGCGTACGCCGGGCTCGAACACGCATTCTCGCTCACTGACGGCGTGAAACAGGTCCGTGCACGGGTCATTGGAGACCACGGAACTGCCGCAGCCACAACCGCGGTGACCTACCTCGCCTTCGACGTTCCGCCTAGGTTCGATGCTCAAAACGCGCGGCTCGAAGTCAATCACCCACGCCTACAAGGGGCGTGGTCCGTAGCGAACCTTGCCGGGGCGCCGTAATGGGCTGGCTTGGATTCAACCGCGGCCCAAAAGTGCAACGCATCAACGCTCCCGCCGCACTGGAACACGTGCAAGCAGGTGCACAATTCATTGACGTCCGGAACCGCCGCGAATACAAAGAAGGCCACGCGGCTGGCGCGCGCAACGTCGCCCTCAACACACTCCCAAACGTCCTCCATACGCTCGACGCCAGCAAGCCAGTTGTCTGCATCTGCCTCAGCGGCGTCCGTTCCGGAAAAGCGGCGCAACTCCTCATCAAGAACGGCTTCGAAACCGTCTACAACGTGGGCGGCGGATCGGCGGCCTGGAAAGGACACGGGCTGCCCTGGGAAGGGTAGCCAAGGAAACGAACTGGAGACCACATGAACATATCCGTAGCAACAACCGTACAAACCACATTCGAAGAAGCAGTCGCGAACGTCACTGAAGCATTGCAAAAAGAAGGCTTTGGCATTCTCACCACCATCGACTTCCAAGCCAAAATGAAGGAAAAACTCGGCAAAGAAATGGGTCGATATCTGATTCTCGGCGCCTGCAACCCTGCACTCGCTTGGGATGCCGTTGGTGCGGTTCCAGAGCTTGGCGTTCTCCTGCCGTGCAACGTCATCATCCGCGATGCACCTGCAGGCATCATCGTGGAAGCCATGGAACCAAAAGCTGCCCTTGGTCTGATTCCCGACGAAACCGTCCATCGGATTGGTGCTGAAGCCAGCGAACGACTCAACCGCGCCATTGCTTCCCTCTGAATTCACTGAATTGAGAAACAATTCTCGGGATGGTCCTTGCGGCAAACGGAGCCTCCGCTCACCAGGTGTTGGACATTCGAAAAGAATTGGAGGAAGGGGGAAATCGCGAGACTAGGTCGCGCTTAGGCTTGGATGCTTTGGAGCATGCGGCGACCCATGGAGTCGATGTACACGCAGTCCTTGCCGGCTTCTGCTTCGCCCTTGAGTTCTTCAGGAATGGGCAAGTCGAAGGTCTCGAAGCTTTCGCTGTCCATCAATTGGGCAGTGTCGCCCATGACGGCGAGGATTTGCGCGCCGCGGCGGTCCATGACGGGAACCCAGATCTTGTCGGTCACGCTGCCCATGTAGGACTTCTTGGAACCGGTGAAGATGCTGCGGCCTTCGATGCGGACCTTGGCTGCACCGTGCTTGCCGGGCTTGGACTTGGAAATGGAGTCAATTTTGCAGGGCTCGTCTTCGATGAGCATGTAGCGACCTTCTTTGAGCATGCGAGCTTCGGTCTGTTCCTTCATGCGTTGCGGACCGAATCTGGTTGATAAAGGGTTCTGGAAACTTCGAGGGCATTGCCTTTGTGCCTAAATATGGCGCCAAAATCGAGGAATTCATGCGAACCATGGTTTTGACCGCACTTCTCGTCGCCGTTGCCTTTGCAGGCTGCGCCGACTCCGACTCCTCTGGAAACGACACCGGCCTCGTGGCCGCGCAGGGTATGGCCGCGACCGCGGCAGCGTGGAACCCGGACGCTCAGTTGGTGGGCTTGGAAGCGTTTGAAATTCGCAGCAACGACCCTGCAGCAGCAGGAATGGCCATGGAATCGGACGTGTTGGCGATGGCCGCAGTTCCCTCTGGGGTGCCGCGTACGAGGCGGACGGGGCATACCTCGTGGTGTACTGGTCCGATGGCGTCGTGCACCAAAACGAAACCACGAACGGACCAAGCACCCAATTGCACATCGAGGACATCCAAGTGGACTCCGACGCCGCAGCAGACATCCTCCTCGCCGAAGACCCTGCCTGGGGCGACCTGCGTGCCCAAACGGAAGCCTTTGGGACCACTTCTTTGTTCATGGCCAACGGCCAGCCACACTGGTACATCGCAGGCTTCGCAAGCAACCTTTCCCTGGAAGGCTACGTGAACGCGGTCACCGGAAACATCACCGATGGCGCCGTGCAACCGGAATCCATTGCCGGCAGCTTCTCGGCGCCCGTGGATGGCAACTTCGAAGTGTTCACCCTCGAATACGACCACCAATTGTTGGAACTCACCATCGGCGTGAACGGTGGCGACCCCTTGATCGGACTCGGTGCCGACGTGACCATCACGGACCCAACCGGTGAACAGACCACGTTCCACGTGGACGCCGGATCGTCCTACCCCTTCATTGGCATCGGCCACGCAGGGGAATGGACCATTTACGCCGAAAGCAGCGACTTGCTGTTTGCCCCAACGGTCAGCTTCTCCGGTTTCACCACCGGGTAACAAGAGCCGATTGCGCCGGGCTTCCCCCGGGTGAATAGGCAAACGGTCAAGAGCCAAGAGGCCCCCTCGAGGCCGTGGAAGAAGACGGCCTACGCCGCGAGTTGAACCTGTTCGGGGCGGTCAGCATGATCGTCGGCATCGTCATCGGTAGCGGCATTTTCCTCGGCGTGAACCGCGTCGCGGCGGGTGCCGGGAGTCCTTGGCTCATCGTGGCCGTTTGGCTCATCGCAGGCGTCCTTACCTTGATGGGTGCGCTTTGCTACGCGGAACTTGGCGTGTTGTTCCCAAAGGCCGGTGGCGAGTACGTCTTCCTGAAGGAAGGACTCGGAAGCCTCCCCGCTTTCCTCTCCGGCTGGACTGCGTTCACCATCAACCTAGCGGGAAGTGCGGCGGCGCTCGGCATCATCTTTGCCGAACAACTCAACGTCCTCAAACCGTTCGGGTTTGGCGAGTTCGTGCTGTTGGACGCAAACTGGGGTGGCTACGAATTGGTCATCGACGGCGTCAAACTCACCGCTGCGGCCCTCATTGGTTTGCTCTCCATCGTCAACTACTTCGGCGTCAAGTACGGCGGCGGCGTGCAACAAGTGTTCACGGCACTCAAAGGCGTCCTGATTGTCTTCCTTGCGCTCGCGGCCCTGTTCTTCTTTGGTGACTCCGCAACCGCCGGCGTGGGCTTCTTCGACCAAGCAGAGTACCAGTACCAAGAAAACTCCGGCAACGTGGAAGACTACACGAGCTTCTCCCTCTCGGCGTTCCTTGGAACGGCCATGGTCGCCGCGTTTTTCGCCTACGACGGATGGACGAACGTGGTCCGCGTGGGCAGCGAACTCAAGAACCCGCACCGCAACATTCCACGCGCCATGATTCTGGGCCTCGGCTCCATCATGGTACTCTACATCATGATCAGCTTCGGCTACCTCAACGTGCTCGGGTTCCAAGGCTTCGCGGACGGCCAATACGGCGGCTTCGGAGATGGCTCCGCCCGCACCGTGGCCAGCAACGCGGCAAGTGTCTTGTTTGGTGGAAACGGCGGCAAAGTGGTCGCTGCCATGATTCTCGTGAGTGTCTTTGGAGCCCTCAACGGCATCACCCTCAGCGGCCCCCGCATTTACTACGCCATGAGCCGGGACAAGTTGTTCCCGAAACTGTTTGCAAGCACCACGCGCCACGCCACGCCAGGCTGGGCCATCCTGTTCCAAGCCTTGCTTGCCATCGTGTTCCTGATGTTCTTCGACTTCAACCAACTCACGGACAACGTGGTGTTCATCAGTTTCTTCTTCTACGGCCTCGCCGCCGTGGGTTTGCTGATTCTGCGCCGCACCCACCCCGACCTGGAACGACCCTACAAGGTCCCATTCTACCCGGTCCTGCCCATCGCGTACGCCATTGTCGCCTTCAGCTTCGTGGGGTACTTGCTTTGGGACCAATTCCGTGACTTCGACATCAACGAAATCAACCGCCTCGTGGGCCTCGCCGTTGTCGCCGCGGGATTGCCCATCTACTTCGTGTACCGAGGCCGCTTGGTTCGGGAGCGAGAAGAGGAAGGTGGCCGCGTTCCAGCGCCCATGTTTGGTCCACGCAAAGACAAGGATTGAAACGGCGAGTCCGCCATGGTGATGCATGGAGCCTCTGCGCATCGCACAGTCCCTCGCGGATGCCGCCTTTGATGCGTGGCTCGAAATCGAAGACACGCCCGGGCTGCACGACGAAGTGGGCATGGGTGCAGACGGCACCGGGACCAGTCGAGCCGATGCCCACTTGGATGAGGCGATTCTGGAATTGGCCGAGCAGCTCGGCGTCAGCGTCCTCTCCGAGGAAGCCGGGTTCGTGGACCACGGCAGCGAATTGGTCGCCGTGGTGGACCCACTCGACGGCTCCCGAAACGCGGGGCGAGGCATTCCCTTGTTCTGCACAAGCGTTGCCGTTGGCTCGCAGAACCTCGCGGGCTTGCAAGCCGGCGTGGTCAGGAGCCTCGTCAACGGCGACTGCTTCTCCGCGGCCAAAGGGCAAGGCGCCCACGTGAACGGAGAACCCGTGACCCAGACCGAGTTCAACCCGGAAGAGGTCATGGTGGCCTTGGTTGCAGACAGCAGCGTGGACGACGTGCAACGGGAACTGGAACGCAGGGGCCACCACATCCGCGATCTTGGAAGCGCCGCCCTGGAACTGGCCCTCGTGGGCACTGGCGCCTTGGACGCCTTCGTGGTTCGCAGGCCTTGGCTCCGCGTCATCGACATCGCGGCCGGGGTCTTGTTCGTTCGTGAAGCGGGCGGATTGGTGGTGGATCCTCGCACCGCCGCGCCCCTGAACACACCCTTTGACTTATCCGCCCGGGCATCCATGCTCGCAGCACATTCCATGACCGCACTGGAGGCAGTTGTATGATTTGGGGACTCGTCGGCAAGGGCAGCATCCCGCACGTTGCAAAGGAAGCCCGCCGCATCCTGCACATCCTTGAATCAAAGGACCAAGACGTGCTGGTGCACCACGACCTCGCCGAATTCATCACACGGCCCGGTAGCGACATGGCCCACTTGGACGCCACCGTTGACTTGTTCATCACCGTCGGCGGGGACGGCACGATTCTCTACGCGCAGCAAAGCACCGACAAACCGGTCTTCGGCGTCAACGCCGGAGCCATCGGTTTCCTCGCCGAAGTGGAGCCCAAAGAAGCCGGTGCCGGTATCGATGCCATCCTTCGCGGCGACTACGAAGTGGAGGAGCGGCAGAAACTGGCTTCCAGCATCGACGGCACCCCCATCCAGCACGCCGTCAACGAGGTGACGCTGCAAACCCGCCGCATTGCCAAACTGATTCGCTTCCGCGTCTGCGTGGACGGCCACGAATTGGACACGTATCGCGGCGACGGCATCATCGTCAGCACACCCACCGGCAGCACCGGCTACTCCATGAGCGTTGGTGGCCCACTCGTGCACCCCCGTGTCAACGGCATCATCCTCGCGCCCATCGCACCGTTCAAACTCGCAGCGCGCCCCTGGGTGGTGCCTGGAAACGGCGTCATCGAACTGACCCTGCTTGAACGGGACAGCGCGCAGGGCATCCAGCAAGCGCGCGTCGTCGTGGATGGCCAACACGGATACGACCTCGCCACGGGAGCCACCGTGACCATTCAAACCGGGGAAAAGAAGGCTCGATTCGTGCGCCTCGGGGAAGGGTTCTACGACCGCGTCCGCCACAAGTTGACTCGCTGATGGGCCTGTTCGACTGGTTCCGGAAACCAAAGGGTCGGGAATTGTGGCTGCGGCCCAACTACACGGAACTACCACAGGAAACATGGACCGATGACGAATACGACCACTGGTTCCTGCAACTCCCCGAAGAGGACGCCTGGGCGGAATGGGATGCTTGGAGCAAGGAAACCCGCCCCCATCCGAACGTGAAGCACATTCGCAAGGCGTGCCTGGAGATGGCGCTGGAGGCGGCGCGAGGCACCGATTCCCTCGACGACCCGCGGGAATTTGCCTGTCTCTTGGACGTGCGAGGCGACACCATTGAGGAATTGGTGCTGCTGCCCGGCACCATTGCGGGGGATGAGCACGCCATCTTTGACACGTCCATGGCTCCCGCGGACAAGTCCGTTCGGGGCAGCCTCCACAGCCACCCGGATGAACACCCGTACCCTTCGGATGCGGACTTGGAGTTGTTCGCCGTGGAGGGCGAAATTCACTTGATCCTTTGCCGACCCTACGGTCCGAACGACTGGCGCGCCTATGACCAACGGGGCATCCCAACCCACTTGGACGTGGTTCCATGATTCTCGACTGGCTACCGGCGCTGCTGGTGCCTGTGGTCATCTGGGTGGTGTGGCGTTTGCAAGCCTGGAGCGTGCAAGGGCTGCGCGGCTCCATGGTGCGACTCACCCGGGGCAACCGGGGCCTGTACCACACCATCAGTTGGTTCGGCACGCTCCTGCACGAAATCAGCCACGCCCTCGTGCTGCTACTGAGTGGCCACGGGATTCGTGGATTCAACGTGCGTTCGACCACGGGCCACGTGCTGCCAGCTCGCCTCCGACGAGACCCGTTGAGCACACTCGCATTCGGCCTCGCTGCGCTTGCCCCGCAATTCTTTGTGCCATTTCTGGTCATCCTCGGCGCAAGCCTCGTTGGATCGCAAGCCACGGGAGAAGCATGGGGCTTGTCCATGGCTTGGAGCGCCGGGCCAGGCTGGTCCGGTTTCCTTGACGCGCTTGAAGGGCTTGCAAGGTTCCCCCTCGTGCCCGCGAAGGGCCTACTCCGAATGGACTTGGCCACGTGGCAAGGCATCCTGTTTCTCGCCATCGTCTTGCTCGGCGCCCCCGGTACCAGGCCCAGCCACGTGAAGGAAAAAGGCCAGAGTGACGGCGACATTGCCGTGCTCCGCGCCCGCATCAAGAGCCAACCCGTCCCCTTCCTGGCCCTTCTGGTTGTCGTCGTCCTCGCGCACCCCATTCTCATGTGGCTTGCGCCCGCCGCGTACTGGCTCCCCATCACGTGGGTGTGGATTCTCGGCGTCACTGGCATCTTCATCGCGCTCTTCGGGAGCCTCGTTTGGGCCACCGTGTACCGCAACAGCCGCATCCAATGGCCCCTCGCATGGATTCCCCTCGCCGTGGGGGTTGGCTTGCAAGTGGTCCTGCGGTGGCAAGACACGGACGCCTGGATTGTGAACCCCGTTAGCTTCGGCGCATGGATTGCACTCGCCTGGACCCTTGCTGCGGTGGCACAAAAACGGGATGTGTACAGCCGATTCTGAACGGCGAGTCAAGAAGACTTAAGCGGACAAAGTTCCATAGGAAACATGGGATGACAAAACTGCGATTGCTGCCGGGTGAACAAGAAGAAGTGCGACTCAAACCGCACCCCTTGAGTTGGCTCGGACCCTACCTCATCGCACTCGTCCCCGCCATCATCGGACTCGGATTGTATCTCATCATGCAATCCAATTGGTGGCAAGGCGCAAGCCAAGGCGAATGGTACCAATTCTGGACCTTCTTGTACGGAAACGCCCCCGCAGCCTACACGCTTATGTTCGTGATGCTTGGCATCATGGGGGCTGCCATCGCCGTCGCGGCCATCCGCTGGCGCGTCTTCTTCGGCTACCTCCTTGCAGGCATCCTTGCCACCGTCATCACCGCCGTTTGGTTCAAGGGCGACGAAGCCGACGCTCTCCCATTCTGGCTCGCGCTCACATCCATTCCCGCACTCGGCTGGATGGAAATCCAACGGGTCAGCCACTCCTACATCCTCACCAACCTCCGCATCCTGTTCCGCGGCGGCACCATGGTCAGCATGGAACGGCAAATCCGGTACGAATCCATCACGGACATCGATGGCAAGCAATCCATCCTCGGCCGCATCTTCGGCTACGGCACCCTGATCCCCATCACCCAATCAGGCTTCGGCCTTGGCAACGATACCAGCCAAGCCAACATCATGGTCGGTGGCGGCGGCAGCAAAGGCGGCGTGTTTGGGGGCATTGGCGTGCAAGCGGGCGGCGGCAAGGAAGTGGCCGTTGCACGCGCCCGCAGCCATGACCAATTGACGGGTGTGCGCCCATACCACGACGTGAAGTTCCTCGTGGAAACCTTCGTGCAACGCAGTGCCAGCGCACCGTACTTGCAACAACAAGTGGACTTGCAACAGAAAATGGTGGACGCGCTCTCCCGGTTCCAACCTGCAGGACACGAGCTGCCTGTCTTCGAAGGCGACCCCGTCCAAGATTAACGGCGGGGCGCTGGGTGCTGGGTGCTGGATGCGGGATGCCTGTTGCGCGCAGGTGGGCCGGCCCAAACGCCAATAACCCCGCACCCATGGGAAGGGTATGCCCTTCTGTGGAGAATGCAAGAGTTTGGTCTACCCCAAGGCCGGCAAATTGGAATGCCGAAAATGCGGCTGGACCGATGAAGCCAAGAGCCAAGTGGTGGCAACCACGGCCGACAAGCAAGAGCAAGTCATCGTGGAAGAGGGATTCGAAGCCCGCCAAGTGCAAGACGCGGAATGCCCCAAATGCGGGCACGGGAAAGCCTACTTCCACCTCATGCAAACCCGTCGCAGCGACGAACCGCCGACGGAAATCAACCAGTGCATGGAATGCAAACATTCCTGGCGCGAATACTGACTCCGCCTCTTTCAACCACTGGGCTCCACCGGAAGCATTGGTAACAATACCGTTATCGAACAAGTTCGGGTTTTTTGCGAGTCCTTAAAGCCTGAACAGGAATGAAACGGGTACCGAACGGTGCACCATGTTCAACGCCAAAGTCAAAGCGGAAGTCCTCAAGACCATGCTCGACGCAGTTCAGACACTCGTTGACGAAGCAAAAATCCACTGCACGCCAGAAGGCATCAGCCTCAAAGCCGTGGATCCAGCACACGTCGCCATGGTGGAACTCACGCTCGGCAAAAGCGCCTTCATCAGTTACGAAGCCAGCGAACTGGAAATGGGTGTGGACCTCGACAAACTCAAGGACATCCTCAAACTCGCCAGCAGCGGCAGCGAAATTGGCCTCGAATACAAAGAAGACTCGCACCGGCTAGTCTTCAAAATCGGCCACCTGACCCGCCGCATGGCCCTCGTGGACACCAGCAACATGAGCGACCCCAAGGTGCCCAACCTCAACCTCCCAAGCAAAGTCACCATCGCCGCAAGCGAATTGCAACACGGCATCAAAGCCAGTGAAAGCGTCAGCGACCACATTGCACTCGTAGCAGAAGGCGACAAATTCGAACTCATCGCCGACGGCGACACCGACCAAGTCAACCTCACCCTCGAAGGCGACAGCCTCATCAGCATCGACTCCCCGGAAAAGAGCCGCAGCCTCTTCAGCCTCGACTACTTCAGCAACATGAGCAAAGTGGTCAAGGGAAACGACGCCATCACCCTCAACCTCGGCACCGATTACCCAGTCAAGCTGGAATTCGACATCGCCGATGGCGCCGGACACATCACCTATATGTTGGCTCCGCGCATTGAAAGTGAGTGAGTGCAACGAATTCTCCTCTTCTTTGCCCTATCAGGCTGCATCGGCCTCTCCTTTGAGGAACCACTAGAGTACGAGTGGGATGGGGCAAGCGAAGGCGAAATCATCACGCAGCAAACCTTCGTTTGCAAAGTGGACGTGGTGCTGGTCGCCAACGTCACATCGGGCAGTTTGAAACTGGATGCGTCCGACGGGACCGTGATCCTTGCGGCCCTGGAATGGACCGAAGGGCTCGTTTCGTACAAAGAGAGCTACAAGCGCGCAGCCCCCGTGGAAGTGCGCCTCACCCAGCAAGATTTCAACGGCACCATTGATTTCCTTGCCCAATGCGCGTAGCAACGCGTAGCAATCCCTAAACGAAGAAGCAGGGTTCCAAGGCTATGCGACTCGCTTTCCTGATTGCAGCAGCCTTTGCAGCCATCGCCTTGTCCGGTTGCCTTGGGAACGAAGTTTCCATCGCAGGCCAAGGCGGTGCAGTGGGAACCAAAACCAAAACCCTCGACTGCGGCGGAACCGGCAGCGTTGCCGTGGGCGAACAAGGCGGCGGAACGTTCATCGTCCGCGTCTACGACGCAGAAAACAACAAAATCCACCAAAGCGGAGGATTCGGCGGAGGACAATCCGCGACCGGCGGCTCTCTCACCGGTATCCCCGGAACATGGACGCTGGAAGTGGACTTCGGAGCCGGATACGGTGGCCAATACGCGGTGACGCTTTCATGCTAAAATGCACCGCAGCCATCGCCTTGGCATTGATGCTTGCCGGCTGCACGGGCGCCGTGCAACGCGAAGAAGCCAGTGTCTCCATCCAAGCGAGCGAAGTCAGCATTGACGGCAACCAACAGAAACTGATCAGTTGTGACAGCGACGGCGTGGTGGACTACACCGTGGGCGCAAGCGACGGTGGCCGCGTCACGGTCCAAGTGAAGGACGGTGGCGGTTTCCTCATCGGCAGCGAAGAATTGAGCCCAGGCAAAACCGGCTCCTTTGACGTGGCCGGCGGCGACGGAAAATGGTTGCTGCGCGTGGACCGCGACGCAACCTTCGATGGCACCTTCAAGGTCACGTTGACCTGCTGATGGATCTGATTCGGCTCTCCTACTACCCATTCCTCCCCGGTGTCCGGGAAGCCATCATGGAACTGGGCCCAAGCGTCCCCGACCTGCTCACCAGTTCCCTCTACCAAGGCCCCCGCAAGCGGGCCGAAGAGAAAGTGGCCGCGGCCATGGGGGACTCGGTGCTGGAATCAAAATCGGTCATGGATGACGCCGGAGCCCTAGACGAGCTCTTGGCGGCAGCGCTCACCAAGATGATGATCGTGTGCCTCGGTGACCGCATCCTCGCCGGCCGCTACGCCAGCAAGGAAGCCGCTCGTGTCCGCCGAGCGCTCCGGTCAGGGCCCTTGGAAGACGTGGAGGTGGCCGTGGAAGCACTTGCGCTTCCCATTCGGGACTCCCAAATCCACTTCTCCGATTACCTTGCCTGGGCGCCCTCGGACAACGAATGGAAAATGGTGCTCCGAAGCGTGCAAGGTGGCCAAATCTCCCTGGACCGAAGCGACCTGGAAGGCCTCGTGGAGGAAGCCTTGCGACGGAAACTGCAGAAGGAACTGGAAGCCGAAATGGCAACCCCTGCACCCACCGATCTTCGGAACGCGTTGGAGCCGTACCTCGTTCGCCTCGGCGTGCAACTCAACGAAGCCAAGGAAAACTGGAACACGGGAGACTTCGGCCCGGTCCGGGACAGCGCCTTCCCGCCCTGCATCCTGCAATTGTTCGACGACATGAAAGCAGGCGCCATGATTCCTCACCATGGCCGATTTGCATTCGCCTCGTTCCTTGGAACCGTGGGCATGAGCGCAGATCAAGTGCTCGACTACATGCAAGCCATTCCCAATTTCAACCGGGAAAAATCCGAGTACCAAATCCGTCACATCACCGGAGAGTTGAGCGTGGATCCATACACCCCACCCGGCTGCGGCACCATGCAAACCAACGGCGTTTGCCCCCTGGCGCGCCGAGACAACCTGTGCCACTCCATCAAACACCCCCTTTCGTATTACCGGGCGAAACTGCGCTCCCTTGCGCCCGCCATCAAAGACGAATCCAAGGCGCCCGCGAAGCAACCGGAGGCCGCATGAGCGACCGGTTCCCGCGGTCCGTGGCCAAGACCATCAATTGGCTCGAAGACGAGTTCGGTGCGTACTACAAAGCGAACCCGCCTGAGATGCCGGCGCGTCATGCCCGGCGGGAATTCGGCTACATCCTCTGGCCCGACAAACCGGGTCCGCCCCCATTCATCCGGCACCGCGCCTACCCGGACAAGGACAAATTCCACTGGTACCTGGGAAAACGGGGCCCGCACAGCGTGTATTACTCCACCGCATTCTACCGGGCCCCCGGGGAATTGCGCATGGCCGACAAGCAATGGCTCGGCGCCGAATTGATCTTCGACTTGGATGCGGACCACTTGGCGGAAGCGGAAGCAGCTAAGGCGGCCGGCCGCGAGATGCCACTTGAGGAACAGCTGCACATCGTGAAGAAGAAATTCGTCTATTTGCTGGACGAACTCTTGTTTGGCGACCTCGGCATCGACCCCAAGCACGTCTTCATCACGTTCAGTGGTGGGCGGGGCTACCACGCCCACGTCACTGACCCCCGGCTCATGAGCCTCGACTCCAAAGCGCGCCGGGACATCGTCGACTACGTGACGGCAAAAGTCCCCGCAGCCAAAGGCTCCAAGGAACCGGACCTGTCGCCGTTCCTGCACAAGGACGCCGTGCAAGCCTCCAACTTCCGCGGCCACGGCAAAGCAGAGTACGCGTACCGGCTTGCCGCAGCGGACGAGCCCGGATGGCCCGGCCGATTGACACGGCGGCTCCGGGAAGACTTGCAGCGAAACGTGCTCGACGCACCACGGTCTGCTGCGGAGCACTGGCTCAAATCGCTCCCGGGCATCGGCCCCAAAGGCGCCGCAGGGTTCTTGGAAAAACTGGACCGCATGGCGGAAAACGCCGCCAAGGACCCCCGGCGGCCCGAACTCGTGGACCTGCTCGCCGAAGGGCGCATTTCCCACAAGTCCGACCCGCTCTACGCCATCGCCATGCACACACTCTCCGGGTTCAGCCTCCCGGAGGCCCGCGGGGAAACGGACGAACCGGTGACGGCAGACATCAAGCGACTGATTCGTTTGCCGGGAAG
>JBMZMP010000007.1:13120-22949 GCA_049619235.1 Thermoplasmatota archaeon | reverse complement strand
CCGCGGCGGGGGCGGGTTCCTCGGTGTTTGCCGGTTCCGTGGATTCCACTTCAAGGCCGTCGAGTTCGTCCGCGAATTCTTCTTCCAACTCTGCCAGCAGTTCGTCGGCGAGAATTTCCTCATCGGTGCGGTCGTCGCTCATGAACGGGCCCACTGGAGGGCGTTAAAAAGGGATTTGGGAAAAGGAACTACCGCTTGAACGTCTTCTTGAAGCGAGCCGCTGTGACGGTTTGGCCAAACAACCGAGTCGCCGTCATGAGGACAATGACGGTGCCTACGATGGCGAGGGCGATGAGGGTCAAATTGAGCCCGGGCGGCGGCAGCCGGTCCACCGTGGAAGTGACCACTGCGTTCGGTTCACCCACGTAGTCGTTGCAAGTGGCAAACTCGTACCAGGCGTCCACGCCAACGGTGACGTTTTCCCACCAGAGCCACAGGTCGAACGGCGCCGTGGAGACTTGCTGGAACGTGAATTCGTATTGGCTCAGTGCCACGCTTCCGCTCACATCTACGAGGTAGTTGCCGAATTGGTCCAAGGGGAACGTCTTGGTGGCGGCGCCGTCGCTTCCGAGTGCCGCAGTGAGCGTGGTGTTGGCCACCACGTCGCCGTTTGGCGCGCGCACGCGGAATGTCAATTCGTTCAAGCCGTCGAGCGCTTCGGAGGTGAACGCAACGTCAAGGGTGCCTTCTCCGTCGAAGTGTTGGTTGGGGAACGCGTACACTTCCTCGTAGTTGGCGTTGAACGTGAACCGGCCGGGGGCCAATTGGTTGGGCGGCTCCGTGACTTGGAACGCGGTTTCCGTTGCCCCAGTGGCGCCTTCGAGCCGCATCTGGATTTCCCAGTCGTCGCGGAGCAAGGCGGGTTCCCCGAGGGAGTACAAGCCACCATCCGCGGCGAACGCCACGCCATCGTGTCGGTACCCCGTGGGGCTGACGATGTAGCTGGCTTTGAACTCTTGATCTCCTGTGGAGGGGTCCACGTAGGGTTGGCCGTTCACTTCGATGCTCGCTGACCCGTAAAGGGCCATTTCCGCGTCCACTTGCGGGAACTGTGGTTCCCCGTGGTCTTCCCGTCCGTCCACGGTGTCCTGGATGCGGATGTCGGTGGTGTTGGCGAAGTCCATGATGACCGTGGCGCCGCCGAAGTATGCGTGCGCTCGGGCGCGGCCTCGGGACGCGTCTTCTCGAATGATGGAGTAGGCGCACCCGTCGATGGGGACCAAGGATTCACCGGCGAAATCGGGGCCTGTGCTGGCGTACGCGGATTGCGGGGCGCCATAGGCAAACCCGTACACGACGCCTTCTTGCACACCGTATGCTTGCGTGTTTGCGAGGGCCCCGGGCACAAGCAGAAGGGCAACGAGAATTGCGAGGGGCAGCTTAGACACGGTACGCCTCCACGTCGGTGGGGTCGTCGGACCCGGCTTGGAATTTGCGAATCCAGGCAATGGGCACGCCGAACCAAGCAATGCCGGTCAGCATCCAACCGTAGCCGAGGTCGGTGCGGGTGTAGCCAACGGGTTCGTGCAGGGTGTAGGTGAATGCTTTCGTGACCCCGTATGGTGCGAGGCTTTGGGGAAGCCAATGCCAAGCTAGGGCAAGGGAGCCGGTGATGCCAAGCCAGCCGATGGCTTGCAGGGCAAGGGACGTTCGCCGGCCAATCACGCGGTCGATGCCGCGGATGTCGCCGAGGGCTGCCAGCACGAGAAGACCCGCCGAACAGGCGCTCGTCAGAAGAATTGCAAAGAGCCATGGGCCTGCGTCGTGGCCTTCAATGTCGCCTTCGTCGCCGAAGGGGGAGAACGTGTGGTTCACGTATTGAACGCGTTTGTGTTCCCCGTAGGGGCCGTCCGGGGCGGTGTTGCGACCGCTGTTTTCTTCGTAGTGGAACCACGGCAGAAACAACGCACCAACCACCATGCCTGCCACGAGCAAGCAAAACACCAGAGATCCTTTGGAGCGCTCCATCACAACACCTCAATCTTGGGCACGGCCGGCGCCGCTGGCGCGGGGGGCACTGGGGCCGTTGCGACGGGCAGCTCTTCTGGGAGCGGCGAGGGCAAGGCGGGCTTCAGGGTGTACATTTCGGGCACGTATGTTTCGTTCAGGAAATGGGCCCCGGGAACCGGGAACACGTCCACGTCGCGAACGTGGTGAACCGGCAATCGGAATTCCATGGTGCCCGTGTACAGGCTGTACGAGCTGGGCGTGAACGTGCCGTAGTGGTCGGGGTATTGGTATTGGAACAGCCACAATTCGAGGTGGTTGCCCGGGGACACCAGTACGTCCATGGGTTCGAATTCCAATGTGCCCGTCGTGCGTTGCAATGGGACTGCGGGGGCAAAGTCGCCGCTTGCGTACAGGAGGTTCACTTGTCCGTGCCCGATGACCGGGATGCCGTAGGGAATGCACCGGTTCACTTCGGGGCAGCCAACGTAGGGCGCCCTTGCGAGGTCTTGGTCGTTGACTTCCAGAAGCCATGCGCCAAGGAACCCGCCTTCGCCTTCCATTTGGAAATCGAAGCGGAGTTGGGGCATGCCGGAGAGGCGGAGTTCTTCTTCCAATTCAGGTCCGGTGAAGCGGAACACTTCGAGGGGACCGTCGTTGCCGGGCAGGAACCGAACCGATTGTTCGGGGCCTGGAGACGCGGCAAGGGCTTCTCCTTGCGGGTACAAGGTTTCCCAGGTGTCCATGGAGGGGAATCGGTCCACGTTGCGCCAGAAGCCAACGTTGTCTTGCACTTGGATGTCGGGCCCGGTTTCCCGGGGAGTGTCCTTCAGGTACGTGTCGAACCAACGCAAGAGGAGGTCCGCGTAGTCCAGACGGCAAGGCATGACCGCCCAGTCGGGTGCGGCGCGAGTGCACGCGCCATCAGGCGTGGAGTGGGCCCATTGCCCGTACCATTCTTTGAGCGGAATGCCCGCGGCGCGGAGTTCTTCGTTGAACGGAATCACCGTGTGCGGGTCCACGTTCCAGTCTTGCAGGCCGTGGATGAGGAAGATGCTTCCTTCGTAGTTGTCCAACACGCGCTGGCGGTAGTCTCGTTCTTGCCAGAACTCCGTTGCGGGGTCTTCAATGCCGGTGAGGGTCGCCGCAGCGGAGGCCGCCAAGGCCTCTGCGACTGTGGGGCACAAGACGTTTTGGAAGTCCTGTGCCTGGGTGCGGTCGTTGGCGTATCCAATTTGGCCAACCGGGTTTGGTACGCCGGCCGTGTCGAACAAATCCCACACCGCTTGGTCAGGGAATTCGTCGCTGAAACCAAAGGGCCAGTACACTTGGTGGTACATGATGGGCCCGCGGGTTTCCACGGTACCATTGCGGAACATCAAGTCGTGGATGCTCGGCAGTCCACTGATGGGAACGATGGTCTTCAAGTGGGGGTTGCCAGAAGCCGCGACGAGCCAAGGAGTGGTTCCATCGTAGGAAACTCCCATCATGGCCACGTTGCCGTTGCTCCAGGGTTGCGAAGCGAGGTGGTTGATGGCTTGGTTCAGGTCCGCTTGTTCGTCGGCGCCGAGCAGGTCCATGCAACCGCCGCTGGTCCCCGTGCCACGCACTGCGATTTGCGCCACGGCGTAGCCGTGTGGCAAGAAGTTCTTCAGGGCGAAGGGGGTCATTTGCGCCGGGTAGTCGATGCTGTCCTCCACCACTTCTTGGCACTGATTGGGGTTGGGTTCGCAGTGCGCGTCTTGTTCGTAGTACGGGCCCGCGTCAATGATGATGGGCACGGGTTCCGTGAAGTTCTGCGGCCGCCAGACGGCCAGGCTGATGCGCACTTCGCCATCCGTGGTTCCCCCGGGGAGGGCGGGGACGTCGGAGACCAAGTGAATGACTTCCGGCTCGCCCGCGCGAAGGAAACCCGGGGTTTGCACCACGGAGCCGCCGTTGCCAAACGCGTACGAGCCGGGCAACACGCCGGGGTTTCGGTACTGGTCGTCCGGTTCGAAGCCATAGAACGTCTCCACGGTGCTGATGCAGCCGGACAGGCCGACGAGGGCAACTGCAAGCAGGGCCCAAATCGGCCTCATGCGAGTGCCTTCACCTTGCGAAGAATCTTGGCGCGCTTTGGCCCGGTCAGCACTTCCTTCAACGCGTCGTGGAGGTTGTCCGCGAAGACCACGTTGATCTTGTCCTTGTACGTGGCGTTCAACAACACGTCGTTGCGGTTGGCCAGGGGAACAATGGCCACGGAGTAGCCTTGGTCGGATGCGCTTTCCACCATTTGCGTCACGCCGCGAACCGCACCGAGTACGCCGGTCACACCGATGCTTCCGATGAGGACGGTGTCTTGGCGGATGGCCGCGGATTCAATGGCACTGATGGCACTGATTGCGATGGCGAGGCCGCAGCTTTCCGCGTCCACGCCGTCTTGTGGCACTGCGCTTTGCACGTGCACGTCGGAGGCGGTCACGTTGTCGCTGAGTTTCTTCACGAGCGTGGAAACCGTGCCTGGTTGTGCCTTGGCACTGTATTCCAATCCGCCGCCGTAGCCAATGTGGCCCCCTTGCAGGGAAATGGGTGGGGAGACCGCGGTGACGATGGGCACGACGAGGCCTGCGGGTTCTCCCACTTCGCCCGTTCCGACGAGGCCTGCGCCGGGGGCGACGCCGATGAGTTCGCCACCGGGGCGAGCGGCTTCGTGGTTGCGGCGCGCTTCGAGGGCTTGCTCGGCAATTTGTTGTTCGAGGCTACGGCTGAGGCGTTTGGCTTGCCGAACGTCGTCTGCAGTGATGACTTTGCCTTTGCGCGCCACGCACATGTCCCCTGCGGAGCGAACCAGTCCGCCGAGTTCACGCAGACGAAGGGTGAGTTTGCCGCGGTGACCGCTGCGGCGTTGGCCTTCGAGAATGATTTCGGCGATGCCTTCTGCTTCCATGTGGGGGATGCGTCCGTCTCGCTTGACTTCCTGTGCGACGAATCGGCACAACTTGAGCCGGTTTTCGTGGGTGTCGTCCATGCTGCTGTTGACAAACACTTCGTACCCGTAGCCGCGAATCCGACTGCGAAGAGCCGGGTGCATGCCAGTGTGGAACCCGTCTGGTTCCTTCACGGCGTCCAAGTTGCCCGCGGCGACGAGGATGAATTGACAAGGCACGGGTTCCGTCTTGACCATGGCGCCGCTGCTGGTGTCGCTTTGGCCGACGATGCTGTATTGCCCGTCTTGCATGGCGGTGAGGAGCGCTTGTTGGCTGTCGAGGCGAAGCACGTTGATTTCGTCAACGAACAGGATGCCCTTGTGCGCTTTGTGAATGGCGCCAATTTCCACCCGTTCATGGGTGGGGGTTTCAAGGCCGCCACTTTGGAAAGGGTCGTGTCGCACGTCGCCAAGGAGTGCCCCGGCGTGGCTGCCGGTTGCGTCCACGTAGCGTGCGTGGCTTTCCTTCTCAGGATCGTGTTCGTCGAGGATGTTGGGGACGGCGAACAGGACGGGGTCTTTGCGTTGCTTGAACACGGTGAACAGGAACGCGGCCACGAGAATCATGATGCCAAGGGCGAGGATGTTTCCAACGGGGTCTTGCCAGAATGCGTAGAGGCCAATGCCGAGAAGGAGCGCCAGCAGCGTCCATTCCACGATGGCGGAAGCGACTTTTTTCCGGCTCGCGCGGGACCGGCTTTCGGCCACGATTTCGCGGGCTTTGCCGGCTTCCGTGATGAGCACCTTGGGGGCGTTGGGGTCCTTCGGGTTGTGGTATGTGAGAATGTCGTTGAGCTTCGTTGGGGGAAGCATTTCGGACATGGCTTTTGCAATCATGGACTTCCCTGTTCCGGGGTCGCCAATGAGGAGCAGGTTGCGGCTTTGTGCGGCGGCTTTCTCGGCCACGGCCACGGCGGTGTCTTGCCCGATGACTTGGTCAATCAGTTTCTCTGGGACTTTGATGTCGTTGGAGGTCTTGATTTTGGCTTGCTTCTCGATCCATTCGTATGGGTCGTGAATGAGCGTGTCTTTCGTCACTGCGGCGGTCTTGGTCTTGGTTGGCATGGTCACTTCTTTCCTTTGGCTGTGGCCGCATTGTGCGACGTGGATCGGTTGATGGCGAAACTGGCGGCCATGAGGCCGGCGATGGTGATGCCCGCTGCGGGCACGAGGACTTGTGTCACCGTGAGGCTTGCTGCGGGGGCGGGCAGCGGTACGGGTGGCGCGGGGGGCGGTGGCCCTCCGGGGAAGCGAATCTCGGTGATTTCAATCACTTCTGCGAAGGTGACGATGCCGTAGTCTCCGATGCCGATGAATTCCCGGGAGTACATGCCGAGGTCTTCTCCGCGGTACGTGTAAGGGGCTTCAGGCATTTGCAGGAAGGCGTCGGAGAGGTCGTTGTACACGTCTTCCGTGGCAGCGAGCAAGGCGGGGTCGGTCCGGTTGAGGGGGTTTCCGACGTCTAGGTCCATGTCCGCCAGGAGCCCGTAATCTTCGTGGATGGCGATGATGCTTTTCTTGATGTTGGGGTCAGCGATGCCGACGAGGGATTCTGTTCCCACGCCGTCGCGGACGCTCACTTGCTTGAGAATCAAGTGCACGGCCCCGGAGTATTCCCGGTAAATGAGTTGTTGAACGTTGGCTTCCGTGATGCGACGGGTGCCTCGTTGCGGTTCGATGTCGTTTCCGAAGGAGTCCAGGTTGCTCCATTTGACGCGGCCGTTTTCGTAGGATCCGTACGCCACGTAGAGTTCCAGTTTTTCGTTCTTGATGACGGCGGATGCGAGGGCAAGTCGGCCGTCGGAGCGAGCGCCCAGTTTGGCTTCTCCACCTTGCAGCGGCGTGGGGCCGAGGTAGGTGAGTTCGCTGGTGTCCGGCCGCATGCGGAACACGACGAAGGTGCCTGGTTCCACGTTGCCCCACTTGAAGTGCCCTTCGCCCACGCGGCAGCCCACGTAGAGGAAGCCGTCGGAGCGAACAGGGTTGGTTGCGGAGTCGCAGGGTTTGATGACTTCGTCGGGGTCTTGGCCGTAGTAGTCCCGGCGGTCTTTCCAGACGATGCCGATGGCGCCGCTGGTTTCGTTTGACTGCTGCGTCGTTTCTGCGCCCTCGCTTGTGCCGCGCGGCATCATGTCGAGCCCTGCGAGGCGGGGGTTTGGCAATTGGACGCCTTGGTTTTGCCCTTGAGTTCCTTGTTCTCGGGGCGCTTCCCACCACACCATGTTCATGATGTCCTCGGCGGGGTGGTAGAGGTACCAGAATTGTTTGATTTCGTTCTTCGGTTCGAGGGAGGGAATGAACTTGACGTTGTACACGCCGTTTTGGGCGCTGTTGATGTTGCTGATGCCGGAGAAGTTCTGCGCGGCAATCACGTAGTCAAAGCCACCTTGGCCATCCTCCACGGCGTAGAGGCTGCCAATGTACACGAACCCGAAGGGGTCAATGGTGACTTGTGGGTGGATGCCGTACGCGCCGAACCCGAGGTTTGGCGGCGGCGTGAAGGGGTTGTCGGTCCAACTGGCACCGTGGTTGGTGGAGGTGAACGTGGTGAACGCTTGGCCTTGGCGGCTTTTGGCGTCGGGTCCGTTGCCGTCTCCCGTGCCGTGCAAACTGGCCATGATGATGCGGTCCGTGTCGAACGGATCCACTGCCAGGCTGGGGTCCCCCATCATGTCTTCTCCGTCTTCCGCACGGATGGGGCACTGGAACCCACCGCCGTCGGGACAATCAATCACCAGCACGTATTCTTTGTCCCCTTGCGCAGAGGTCGGGATGGTGGAGACCATCAGAAGTGCGAGAATGATTGCTACGGCCCGAATCACAGGAATTCCTCTACGCAACTGCGTATCAGGAGTACCACGAAGGTGACCCGGTTTAACCATTGTGAGCCCCGTGTCGAATTTCAGCTAAATACGGCCGTGAAAATGGAGCCCCATGCGCTGGATTGTCCCTTTGCTTCTCGTGGTGGCCCTTGCTGGCTGCGCCGATTCTGAACCGGAACCGGAACAAGAGTTCACGCCCGAGCCCACCCCATTGCCAGACAACATTGCGTTCTCGGAGTCGGGCGCATTGGAGGACGGGACCACCGTTGTGTTCCCCTTCGACGTGGACCCCCGCGTGCGTTCCCTCCGGGCCACCGTGTACGTGGAACCAAACAACGACCTGGCTCGCATGACCACGGACATTGCCGCAAGTCTGCTCCACAATGGCACGTTCGTCAGTTCCGGCGGCAGTGCCGGGCAGAGTTTCTTCATCGGCAACGGCGCGACCGAACCGATCCTGAACTACGAGGAACGGTTGCCCCCCGAAGGGAACTTGACAAAGCTTGCCGGCCCTTGGGAGCTGCGGTTCTCTGCGTCCGGCGTGCAATTGGCCGACTACCGCGTGGAAGTGTCCGTTACCTACGTTTGAGTGCCCCTTCTGGTTGGGCGTTAGATGACGAGTCCCCAAGCGGTTTGCCGGTAGGTGTATTGGAGTTCCATGTACTGGGTGGCTTGCGCATCCTTTTGGAACGATTCCAAACCAAGCGCTTGCGCGGTTGCTTCCGGAATGATTTCCGGGCCCACGTGCCCCCAGCCTTGGCTCACCCAGGGTGCCACGGGGGGCACGGGTTCTTCGCAGTTGAGGCTGAATTCGAAGTAGCGCGCGGTGCGGTTGACGGCGTCTCGTAGGTCCGCTTGCGTGAACCGTTCTCCTTCGGGGCCGATGGCCATGGCGCCGTCCGTGATGCCGCCTTCGTGGCCCCAGGCGGTGCGTACGTTTTGCAGCACGGCGCTGAACACGCCCGCCGTGGTTGGCGTCGCGAAGCTGGTTCCGCTCATGGTGCGGTTTTCATTGATGGTGCCGGCGGAGCTAAGGGTTTGCGTGAAGTCGGCCGTGAAGTCAGGGAAGTTGCCACTGATGGGCTCGCGGCAATCGGATTCCGTGCCGGGGTGATCCCCCGCCACGCCAACCACCCAAGGAGGCCCCGCGGTGCCGTCGTTGTTTGCGGGGCACGGCGTGTTGTCCGCGGCGCCGACGACCAATTTGCCGTTGCTGTTGGCGATCTTGTTGTTCTTCGCCGTGGAGTCACCGGGCACCAGTTCAAGGACCGGTTGGCCGCAGTAGAGGCCGTAGGATTCGCTGAGGATGTCCACCCAGGGGGTGGTTGCGGCCCATTGTTCCCCGGCGCTGCTGCCGACGCCTTCCACGAGCACGATGAGTGCGTCGGGGTTTGCGTTGAGGACGCTTGTGGTGGTGCCGGTGCCGTGGCTGCCGTCGTCAAGGACGGGGTGTGCGTCGGGGTTGTGGCTGATGCCGAGGACGTTGGTGCCATCGAAGTACACCAATTCGCCGGGTTGGATGCCGGCCCAGATTTCCGCGTCTGCTTGCACGCGTTCGGGGTAGGCCCCGGTTTGCGTGAGTTGGATGCGGCGCGCGGGGGTGCCGTCGTTGCTGAGTTGGGCCAATTCTTCGTCCGTCAGGCTCAGTCCGGTTTGGTAGAAGTCGTGGTACACGTTCACGCCGGAGTCAATGACCGCAACGACCACGCGGCCCTGGAATTCCGTTCCATCCGGGGTTTCGTCCACGCCGGGCGTGGGGTCAGGGTCGGAGTCGGAAAGGCATCCTGCAAAGGCGAGGAGAATGAACGAGAGGGCAATCCAGCGCATGCACTTCACTCGGCCACGCTGCTTTTGGCGTTTGCGGCGGTGCTATGCAAGCTCCGCTGTGCCGAAAACCACGTTGAAATCGTCGCACCACGCAGTGATTCCGTTCCACTTGGTCGGGTCGAAATCTTCCGGGAGGGGGATGTTGAAGTTGCCCCGCTTCGTGGCTTCGCCGCCGTCGCGGCCACCTGGGGTGAGGAGTTTCAACCCGGATTCTACGTTGGCCTGCGACCGCGCGTGCGCCTTCTCGGTCAGGTAGAAGTACACG
>JBMZMP010000007.1:1739-13110 GCA_049619235.1 Thermoplasmatota archaeon | reverse complement strand
CCGGGCGTCGCCTCGTAGCCTTCAAACCGAAGCCAAAACGACCCGTCCCGTTCCAGCACCCGCACGGTTCCTTCGGCGTCGTGGTGCGCATCGCCATCCAGGAAGGCCCCAGACTTGTGTTCCACGAAGTCAGCCATGCCCATGCCGCCGGGCAACGACTCGTCCGCTTGGTCGCTGCCTTCTGGAATGAACCACATTTCGGCCACGATGGCGCCGACGACGACAATCACGAGGCCAAGCCCGGCCAGAGCCCCAATGACTCTTTTCTTCATGCGAGAAGATTTTTGAAAATTGGTTTTAGGCGTTTGCCCAAATCACGCCAGGATCAACCAAGACAGAGAAGAACACAGGTTGTAGAACAGGGGGGAAGGAGAGGTAGAGGCGGGCTCCGCGAACCCGTCAGATGCGCTCTATTCGAAGAGCCATTCTTCGGCAGGGGCCTTGTAGTCGGCGCCGCCGTTGGGGAACCAGAGTCCGAGTTCGAATTCTGCGGTTTCTGGGGCGTCGCTGCCGTGGATGATGTTGCGGCCGATGGTTTGGCCGAAGTCGAAGCGGATTTCGCCGGGCTTGCCTTCCACGGGGTTGGTTGCACCCATGAGGGCGCGGCTGACGCTGATGGCTTCTTCGCCTTCGACCATCATTGGGACGACGGGGCCACTCATGATGTATTCAACCAGGGGGGCGTAGAAGGGGCGTTCCTTGTGGATTTCGTAGTGCTTGGCGACCGTTTCGGGGTTTGGCATTTCGAGGCGCATGGCCTTGATTTTCATGCCCTTTTGTTCGAAGCGTGCGACGATTTGGCCCACGAGTCCACGGCGGACGGCGTCGGGCTTGATCATGACGAAGGTTTGTTGGATTGCCATGGGTTTGGCCACTTGGGCCGGTTTAAAAAATCAGGGGCCGAGGCCACACGGGTTTGGGGAAGAGAGTGGGGAAGAGGGCCGAGGGTTTTGCCTCGGGGTTAATTGCGTCGGCGCATGGCGACGACTCCGAGGAGCGCCAAGGCCATCAAGGCGAGCCCTGCGAATGGGCTGTCTTCGCTTTCGCCGTCCGGGGTGCTGACAACGGGTTCGTTTCCGAATTTGACCGGTTCCGTGTCGTACTCGGAGAACACTCCGTGGCCGCTGACTTGGCGGAACAAGCGGGTGTCGCGGCTGTATGGGCCCGGCCCTTCACCGGCTTCGCATTCCTCCAAGCAGCCGTCGCCGTATGCGACGTATGCCCGTCCGGTGCTGTCCACGTCCATGTCGTTGAAGTCGAGGAGGTTGCGGCATGGGTTGCCGCCGCCTGCGTCCCAGATGCCGCCGCGTTGGATGATGTCGTCGCTCATGCGATTCACGGTCCAGGTTTGGCCTGCGTCGAAGGATTGGGCGAAGTAGTAACGCCATTCGCGGTTCTCATTGGAGACTTCGCAGTTGTAGAGGTCTTCGTATTCCCCGCCGGTGCCGTCGCCGTCCAGGTCTTCGAGACCCAGGAACGCGAATGCGACGCGGTCGTCGTCGCCGGCTTGCACGTCGGCGAAGGTTGCGGCCACGATGGGGGGGTCGTGGAATTGTCCAACGTCCAGCCAAGTGGTGTTGTCAACACCCATGCCGCCGCCGAGACCTTCCCAGTTCAGACCTTCATCCTTGCTGAGGGCCATGCGGGCGCCCATGTGGTCGGCCATGCCGTAGTAGAGCCAACTGCTGTCGCGGGTGAATGCGATGCTTGGGTCGAATCCGCCAATCCATTCGTGGCTTCCGGTGACCAGGCGGGCTTCGAAGGTGAGGCCGGTGACTCCAGCGGCTTCGGTGCCGTCGATGCCGAGGTTGGCAACGAGGAGGCCGTGGGTGGTGCAACCTGGAACCGGGAGGGCCGCGGTGCCGGTGACGCTGCTGGTCCGCCAGTGGCCGTGGAATCCACCGCATTGTGCGAGTCCTCCATCGGTGCCCGTGGGTGTGACGTATTGCACCGCCGCGGGGGTTGGAACGGTCCACGTGACGCCGCCGTCGAGGCTGACACTGCACCCAATGAGGACCAGTTGGCCACAGTAGTACGCGTTTTGCAGTTGTGGGGCGTTGAGGGGATTTCCAATGCCCGGCTTGGGGCCGATGCCAATGGATTGGTGGTCAAATTGGGCGCCGCTGCACATGTTGAGGCCGGGTAGCCAAGTGTCGCCGTTGTCGTCGCTGTAGTGCATGATGCTGCAGGGGCCGACGAGGCCACCGGTGAAGATGCGCCCAGTGATTTCGTCTGCGATGAGCATTGGGTCCAAGTTGACTGGCGTGGTGGCGATGGGGGAGACGTCTTCCCAAGTGGTGTTGCCGTGTTCGTCAAACTGGAGGCGGTACGTTGTGTCGCCTGCGAGGTAGAACACGTCGTCCGTGTTCCATGGGATGCCGATGGTTGGCTCGGGGGCGCTGCCGGGGCCCTCAAGCATTTCGAATTGGGTGTTGCCGCCGCCGAATCCTGCGCCGTGGCTGGCCATGACTGGCGCTGCGAGGAACAGAAGGGCAACGAAGAATGCTGCACGCATGCGTCCCGGTGCGCGGCCGTGCACATAATGGCTGTGGCGTTTATACCACGTTTGCCCGCTCCAGAACCATGCACCTGTACGGCCATTCCGCAAGCGGCAACGTGTACAAGACGGAACTGATTTTGGCATTGACCAACCAGGCCTTTGCTCAAACGCAGATCAAGTGGGGTACGCCGGAAATTGCGGCGCCGGAATTTTTGGCTTTGAATCCGGCGGGCCGGGTGCCGGTTCTGAAGGACGGCGATTTCGTGTTGCCGGAGTCCAATGCGCAATTGTGGTACTTGGCGCAGGGGACGCCGTTTTGGCCTGAATCGGTGCAAGATCAGGCGCAAGTGCTACGTTGGTTGTTCTGGGAACAGTACAGCCATGAGCCGTTCATTGCGGTGATTCGGTACCTGCGGCACTACGGCGCCCCGGGCCCGGAGACTGAGCAGACCATTGCGAGCAAGATGCCTGGCGCCATTGATGCGCTAAACGTCATGGAACAAGCCTTGGCCGGTTCGGATTGGCTCGTGAAGGAACCCTCGATTGCCGACCTCGCGCTCTACGCGTACACCCACGTTTCGCACGAGGCCGGGCTACCGCTCGACCCGTACCCGAACATCAAGAAATGGACAAAGAGGGTGGAGTCGCTGCCAGGGTTTGTTCCCATGACCGCGTACAGTGCGGCTGCCGAACCCGCGCTCGCGGATTAGGCGCGACTGTCCTTGCCAAACGCGTCCATGCGGTCTGGCAAGTAGTGGAGTGCGTGCACGCCTTCGCTGCCACTGGTCCACATGACGCCATCGCGCAAGACCACATCCCAGGTGCTCCAGCCAGGTTCAGCGTAGTACGCCAAGGTTTCGAGGGTCAAGGCGTCGTACACCCACACGCCCAATTGGTAATGCGCCAGGTACACGAGTCCGCCTTCCAATTGCATGTTGTGCGTGGAGTAGAGCGGCTCTCCAAGGTCGCTTCGACCCGCCGTCAGCCCTTCGGGGTTTTCCCAGCGGCCAATGAGTTTGATGTTGCTTGGGTCCGTGGTGTCAAGGACGTAATCCACCGCTTGCTCCGTTCCGAGCACGTACGGGACCCCGCCCACAACGGCGAACCCGATTTCGGCGCTGGCGACGGTGATGCGTTTGTCGCCGACCCATTCCGTGCTGACTGTGTGCACGTTTCCAGAGTCGCCCGCCGGGAAGTCGCTCCATGCGCCGATTTCAACGGGGTTGCTTGGGTCGTTGATGTCCACGATGCGAACACCGGCGTCCCAGTTGGCCACGTACATCACGTCGCCCAGTTCCGGGTCGTTCATGGCAAACATGTCGTGGGCGTACAATTGGTACAACACATCGAAGGTGTCTGGGGTGCGTTCCACATCCGTGACGTAATTCGGGGCGTACCGGGCCACCTCGGTGAGGGTCTCGGTCTTGCGGTCGAAGACATTGATGCTCACGTCCGCGTTTGCACCCATGACCAGTTCCGTGCCGTCTTCGGCGAGGAAATAGTCCACCATGTGTGGTCCGCGGAGGAGACCGACTGGCAAGTAGCTCACGAGCCGGGGCGCGGTCTTGTCAGTGGTGTTGACGACGTAGAAGCCGCCGGTGCGACCAAGCACGTCGTTGGTGATTTCATTGGTTGCCTGTGTGTCGTCGCCGATGAACAGGTATTCGCCGTCGTGACTCCACTTCACATCCAGCACGCGGGGCGTCTCCGTGATCACGCTGAGTTCCACGATGTCTTCGGGGTTGGAGATGTCTAGGATGTGGGCGTTGCCTGCGCGCATGACCGCCATGTAGGGGCCCCAAATGTCTGCCTCGGCGGCGCCGCCTTGTTCCCAGGTTCCAAGGAGTTCAATGTTGGCGCTTTCGTTGCCCGCCAGCTTTGCCGCAACCGCGTCTTCCGTGGTTCCTTCGAACGTGTACGGGGGCGGCGTGTTGGGATCGGTTGGGTTGTTGCCATTGTCGCTGAGGCACCCGGCCAAAGCAATGACGACAAAGAGAGCAATGATTCGCATGGTGATTTCGAGCCGGAAGGGGTACTTATCGCCTATCGTCTTCAAGTAAAACGGCAAAGTGCCCGCCCCATGGACCTCCAGACCTTGATGGCGCAATTCGAGTTCGTGGACGACTGGGAGGACCGCTACCGCATCCTCATCGGCCTTGGCAAGAAACTACCCGAGTTGCCCGAGTCCGCCAAGACGGAGGAAAACCGTGTCCTTGGGTGCCAAAGCCAGGTGTGGCTCGTTGGCGAACAAGAGGGGGACGTGCTGCGGTTCCGCGCCGACAGTGACGCCATCCTGGTCCGCGGCCTCATCGCGTTGGCCTTGCTGGTGTATGACGGCAAAACCGCGGCGGAAATCCGTGAATTGGACGCGTTGGAGGCGTTCAACAAAATGGGCCTTGGGGAGCATTTGTCCCCCACGCGCCAGAACGGCTTTGCCAGCATGGTGAAACGCATCCACCGCATCGCCGACGCCGCCTGATTTGGCGAATTTGGCCGATTTGGCGGTTCGATTGTCTGGGCTTGGTTGGTGTGCTCACGCCTCGGCGGGTTTCACCACGTCGCGAACACTCGCTTGGCACGTTGGGTAGAGAACCAACTCCTGCACGTTCACGTGCGCGGGGCGGCTGAGGCACCAAGCAATGGTCTCCGCCACATCCTCAGGCCGCAACACGTCGTAGCCGTTGTACACGGCGTCCGCTGCGTCCGCGTCCCCGTCGAACCGAACCAAACTGAATTCTGTTTCCACGAGGCCCGGTTCGATGTTGGTGACACGAACCCCGGTGCCTTGCAAGTCCAATCGCATGGAGTCGCTCAGTGCACGCACCGCGTGCTTGCTCGCACAGTACACGTTGCCCCCCGGGTACACCCATCGGCCCGCGACGCTACCAAGATTGATCACGTGGCCCTTTCGTTGGATGATGCTTGGAAGGCACGCCTTCGTGACCCGCAACAGCCCCTTCACGTTGGTGTCCATCATCAAGTCCCAATCGTCGAGGTTGCCACCTTGAATTGGGTCGCGGCCCTTGGCGAGTCCGGCGTTGTTGATCAGCACGTCCACGTCCAATTCCTTCGACCACGTGCGAACGTCACCTTCCAAGCACGTGGCGGTTCCACCAAGCGCCTCCACGGCGGTTGCCACTTCATGCAAACGCCCGGCACGGCGGGCCATCAGCAACAAGTGGTTTCCTTTCGCCAACGCCAACGCGGTGGCGCGACCAATGCCGCTGGATGCGCCCGTGATCAGAATCTTCATGGCTCGTTGATGCCCGCGGGCGGGCTTGAAGGTATGGACGCAGGAATCGTTGCACGGAATGTTGCCCCATTGCCCAGTCCCTTGCTCATCACCTGCAACTCGCCACCATGAGCTTCCATGATGCGTTTGCAAAGATACAGACCCAGGCCCGTCCCCGCTTGCCCTTCCACCGTGGCCGGATGAATCTGGGAAAACGGTTCAAACAATTGCGCCAATTGATCCTCCGCGAACCCTGGCCCGTCATCCTCCACGAACAAAGCGTCCTCCGAGCACCCCACACGCACGTGCTTCGCCCCGAACTTCAAGGAATTGCTCACCAAGTTGTAAATCACTTGGCTCAGGCGCATCGCGTCAGCGGACCAAGTCGCAGTCCCAGGTTCGACCTTCAGTTGGATGTCGTTGGCCTCTGCCATGGGCGCGAACGTCTCCACCGCCTCCGCAATCAACGTCCCCACATCCACCGGGGTCCGCTTCAGGGTCAAGTCTGCGTTGTCCATGCGAGCCACTTCCAATAAATCCCCAATCAAGTGCTCCAAGCGACCCACGTTTCGTCGCAAGATGCCGATCTGAGGAATGTTTTCCTGTTTCTCAAGGACATGCAGTTGCAACTTCAGAGGGGTCAACGGATTGTTGAGCTCATGCGCCACCGTGTTCAACAGGTCTCTTCGGAACCGATCCTGTTCCTCAAGCTGCTCCAAGGCAAACGCTTGCATTTGCGCCTCCTGCGCACGTTCCTCCTGTTGCAATTTCTCCGTGATGTCCTGCGTATGAATGATGACGCCTGCCAACTGGGCCCCATGGAACATGGGCCCAATGTCTGAAAAGAACGTTCGCAAACCGTCGGCGGTTTCCGACTTCACAGTATAGCTCGTGGGGGCCCGCGTGGCCTTCACTTTCTCCAAAGCGTCCACGATGACGTGCGCCTGGTCAGGGGGCACGAAATCAACCAACCGGTTTCCCAGCACCTGTTCTTTGATAAAGCCCGGAGCCACCTTGCTGATGAATTCCACGCGCCCGTCCAAACTTGCACGAATCAGAATTCCTGGAACGTTTTCCGTGATTGCCTCCAATTGCGCCGTTTTGTCCATCAAATCGGCCCGGGTCTGCTCCCACTCCAAGCCGTGCATCCGAATCTCCGTGTTCGCACCCGCCATGGAGGAACAAATCGCGCCGATGAAGCCAATGTACGCCACGCGGACCACCGGCAACACCGTCCAGCCCAGCGAATGCACCATGGCGATTTCCAGCCCCACATACAGCAAGGTTGCGGCAACGGTCTCCCGGGCTCCGAACCGGTGCGCGATGGCCACCAAGCTGACGCCCCACAGCAAGAAGAACGGGCTGTTTGCGCCGCCTGTTGCCAGAAGCCACGCCACGATGAGGGCGGAATCTGTCCCGGTGACCCAAATGCCTGTTCGAAGAGGGGCCCATTTTGCCTGCAGGCCGAGAACAACGGCCACGGCGTACAGATTGGCAACCACAATCACCCCAATGGCGAGCCCCGGGTTGGAGGAGGGGTGCAAGAAGGCGAGGTACGCCACGCTGTTGAACGCCACAAGGCTCAGCCTCACCCAAGCCACGAGCGCTTCTGCCCGGGCTACTTTTGCACGGAGAGCCGTCGTGCGTGCGTTCACCATTGACTTTTGCCAGTCACGTTACTTAGTCTCCTCGTCAGGTGCCAAGACGTCCGCGAGCGCCGCTTCAAGGTCCGGGTGCTTGAATGTGAATCCTTCCTGTAGCAACCGGGTTGGCGGTGTCTGTTGGCCGCCGACGAGGTAGTTTCCAAGTTCGCCAACCACCATGCGCAGGGCAAAGCCTGGCATGGGGGCCTTCGCGCAGACGCCAAGGGTTCGCGCGAGGCCGGCGTTGAATTGCCGCTGCGTGCCGGCGCCTGGACTTGCCAAGTTGTACGGCCCCCGTGCCCCGTGTTCCAAGGCCCAAACAATCGCCCGTGCCACGTCTTCCACGTGGACCCATGGCAGCCCTTGTTTGCCACTGGCGATGGGGCCACCGAGGCGCATTTTGTAGATGGGCAAAAGCCTCGCAAGGAACCCTTCCCGTTTGTCCAAGACGTGCCCGAATCGAAGCACGGTGGCACTCGCAGGCGCTTCGGCTTCCCATGCGACGCAGAGGTTGGCCAAATAGTCGTCTCCGGGGCCGCGGTTTTCGACGCAGTCTCCGTCAGGGTTGATGCCGTAGTAGCCGATGGCGCTTGCTTGCACCCATTTCGCTTTGGGGTTGGCTTCTGCCACTAGGCGGGTGGTTTCCACGCGGCTTCGGACCATTTCTTGCTTGTAGGCCTTGTTCCAGCGCTTGCCTCCAATGCTCGCACCGGCCAAGTTGACAATGGCCTCCGCTTGCACGGGGCAGGGGCTTCGCGTGTCCCATTGCACGTCGCCTTTGCTGCGGCTGACCACGATGACCTCGTGCCCGGCATCCCGCAGCAACGCCGCGGTTCGTTTTCCGACCAGTCCCGTTCCACCGATGATGGCAACTTGCATGGAGAGGGATGGTCTTGGGGTATCTTGAATCCACCCCATGACGGGCCCTTGGGTTTACTCTGTTGTGGCGGGCTTTGGAGCGGGGAACAAGGAGGGTTCCGGGCGGAACACCAGGACCGCGACGCCGACGGCGGCGAAGACCAGAAGCACGCTTTCCCAAACCGGGTCTTCCAAGCGGACGCGGGCGGCCCAGGTGCTCAAACCCACCACGCCGTGCGCAACCGCCAGCAAGAGGAGCGTCCAGCGGGAGGCCATGCTGATGCGGGGGCCGGCCACGTGGGCGAGTGCGCCAAGGACGATGAAGCCAATCAGCAATTCTGGAATGGGCAGCCAGCGCAGGATCTCCGAATCAGCAAAGGACGACAAGTACACGGTGGTGATCAGGAGGCCGCCCAACCACCATGCGAGCTTCCGGCGGTTTTCGTCGGGGGTGACGTGCACCAGGACCATGGCGAGCAGGTACAGGAGCGGCAGTGCCAGGAGAACCCAGGACGAATCGAGGAGGCCAACCGGGAGCGCGTCGTAAATGGCGGCGAGCACCAGGGCGTTTGAGCCGAAGCCGCCCCACCGCGTGACCCAACCCACATTCTTCCACAGCACCAGTGGCGCGTACGTGAGGAAGAACACGGGGATTGTGGGCCACCATTCGGGTCGGCCGTTGAGGAAGCTTGCACCGAGGACCATGCCGGCGCCCGCGATGACGAAGAAGCCGCCCGTGTTCCGCTTCGCACGGAACCACAACACCCCAATGGTCAGCAGGGCAAGCCCCGTGTAGGGTTGCCCCATGCCAAGGTTTTGGACGGTTTTCTTCGCAGAAGCAGCATCCAAGAACCACACCAGAAGCGCAAGTGAAATGGCTCCGGCCACCGGCGCGACGGCTCGTAGTTTCGCAGGCATCCGGGGCGCGTCCCAAACGGCGAGGCCAAAGAGGAAACCAGTCAGGGCAAAGAATGGCAGCAGCGCAGTCACGTCCGCCTTTGGGAACACGGCTGCGATTGCAAGCAGCATCAAGAGGGATCCGAAGGGCACCAAGAAGCCCCACTCTGGTCGAATCCGGGTGCCAGTCATGGGTTCATCCGTCGGCGTGTCTAGGAACGGCAGTTTTCCAATCCATACCACGTCGCGAACTTGCGTTTGTGGTTCTTCGGCGCCCGCATCGGTCATGGGAGGACAGCCGCTTTGCCGCTGATGAATCTGCCTATGGCCTCGGATTAGTGGCGCTTCCATCCGGCCCTCAAACCAATGCCCCTATCCGTGCCGTCGCCTTCGAGGCTGCGTGGGCGTCAACCTTCGCGATTTGTTCCCCCAGCACCCGGTGCCTGAAGACTGGTACGAAGGCAAGCGCATCGCCGTGGATGGACACAACGTTGCGTTCCGGTACCTCACGTCCATTCGGGGCCGCGACGGGGACGTCTTGCGGAACGAAAACGGCCGCGCCATTGGTCACTTGCTTGGCTTCACGGGCTTGGTCCGGCAGCTACGGGAACGGGGTGCCGAACCCATTGTGGTCTGGGACGGCCCGGTGCATCCGCGCAAGCAGGCGACCGTAGACGAACGGATTCGCAAACGCGAGGAAACCTTGGCCCGGGCGGAGGCCGCGAAGGCAGCGGGCGATTTCGGCGCATACCATCGCCTCATGCGGGGCACGGTGCATTTCAAGCCCGAGATGATCCACGACGCCACGCGCTTGTTGGAGTCCGTTGGTGTTGCAGTGTTGACCGCGGATCACGATGGGGAACGGTACGGGGCTGCGCTTTGTGCAGCGGGCCACGCGGACGCGGTGGCGACCGAAGACTTCGATGCCTTGGTGGCAGGCGCGCCTTGGGTGCTCCGCAAAGCGGGCGGCGGGGAGCCGTTCCTGCACAAATTGACGGATTTGGACAGCCACGGATTGAGCCAAGACCAGCTCCGGCACATTGCCATTGTTTGTGGCACGGACTGGCATCCGGGCGTGAAGGGCTTTGGAGCCAAGACCGCCGTGAAGGCGTTGCAGGCGCACCCGAACCTTGGGGACCTGTTTGCGGATGTGCAGTCCGGGGAAACGGAAGCGTCCCGGTTCCACAAATTGATCGCGAAGGGAGCCATGTCGTTGCAGGAGTTTGAGGAGCTGGATGCTTTCATTTCCTCTCTGCCAACGCCTGAGGTGCCCCGGACTGCCAAGCCCTGTCCGGACATGGCGGCTGCCACGGCGGAGGACGTAGGCTTAAGTGCCGACCGTGTGTTGGCATGCTTTTGCTAACCCCTTTGTTTCCGATGGAACCCACCATTTCCCCTCGAAAATAGCTATTTTCAGTTCCAGTCGAAACAAAGGTCTTGGTGAAAATTGTTTGTCGCCAAGTCCCAAGCCGCGCGTACTTGGCCAAGAAAAAATGAGGTGTCCCCTTTCGGATCATTCACCAAGTGCATCCCATCCCGCCAACCAGTGGCCAGGATGCTTTGAGGCTCCCACCCCAAAGTAAAGAATCATAGAAAGCCGCCTTTGTAAATCAATTGGTAACAAACCCGGTGTCACTCTTTCTGTTGAAACGCCCCCAAACATCCCCAAAAGGGTTCATCAGCCCACCCCCACATGCCCAGCTGTGCCCGCATACACCAACGGCGTCATCCACACCATGACCACCCCCCACCACACCGTGGAAGCCATGGTCATCGAAGGCGACAAAATCACCTGGACCGGGCCCGCCAGCGAAGCCCCCGCCGACGCCATCGACCTCCAAGGCCGCACCGTCATCCCAGGATTCGTGGACGCACACATGCACTTCCTCCACGTAGGCGTCAAAGCCCTACGGCCCGACCTCCTCGGCACCCGCAGCCGCGAAGAAGCCCTCCAACGAGTCAAAGACTGGCTCCAAGCCAACCCAACCGAAGACCCCATCATCGCCGAAGGATGGGACGAAGGCCTCTGGGAAGACAAACGATACCCAACCATCGCCGAACTGGACGCCATCACCACGCAACCGTTCGTGTTTCGCCGCGTCTGCGGCCACATCGCACTCGCCAACAGCGCAGCGCTCCCCCTCATCCGAGCCGAATGGAACGACCACCGCGTCAACCTCGAAACCGGCCTCCTCCTCGAAGAACCAAGCCTCTACCTCAACCGCGTCCTCCCCACCGGCC
>JBMZMP010000007.1:0-1729 GCA_049619235.1 Thermoplasmatota archaeon | reverse complement strand
AAACTCGGAGTCACTACCGTCGGAGACTACTCCCAGATGCCGTACAGGGAAGCGCTCCTGCGCGCCGCCGAACGCGGCACCCTCACTGTACGAACCAGCAGCAGCATCTACACCGAAGACCTGCGAACGCAAATCCAGAACGGCTTCCGCACCGGCACCAGGCAATCGCCGTTCCTGCAAGACGGCGGCGTCAAAGTGTTCCTAGACGGGTCCCTCGGTGGCCTCACCGCCCTGTTGCGAAGCCCCTACTGCGACGACGAGCACTGCGGCACCGCCATCTGGACCCCCGAGGAAGTGGTCGAACATTTCCACGTGGCAGACCAAAACGGCGTGCAAATCCACGCCCATGCCATCGGCGACGCGGCCATCGACCTCGGACTCGACGGATTCGAAACCCTCCCTCCAAGCACGCAAGACCTCCGCCACCGCTTCGAACACTGGGAGCTGCCCCACGACGACGCCGTTGCACGCACGAAGGCAGCGGGCATCACCGCCTGCAGCCAACCCAACTTCGTCGGAGAATGGAGCGCCAAGGGAGGCATGTACGAGGACCGCCTCGGAGAACGCTACCGCATCAACAACCGGTTCCGGACCTACCTGAAAGAAGGCGTGTCCATTTGCTTTGGCAGTGACGGGATGCCCTTTGGGCCCCTATACGGACTCCAAAGCGCCCTTGATCACCCCGTTGAAGAGGAGCGCATCCCCATTGAGGAAGCGGTGTGGCTGTACACACACGCAGCCGGACGCAGCCTGCACTGGGAAACGGGTCAGTTGGCTCCGGGATTCTTTGCCGACTTCCTGATCCTAGACCGATCCATGGACGACAAACCGGCGCAGTGGAAGTTTTTGGATGTGGTCATTGGGGGCAAATCTGCTTCCGATGCAGAAAATCCAGGCCCCTCATCGTAGCCGGATTCACGGTTCCTCATTTTTGAAAAGGGGCCACCCCTTGATTTCTTGTGGAAGAGTTTTGAAAGGGCCCCTTCGAAAAATTGGATTCATTTCAAGTGATTTTCAATCCGATTTCTTATCTATTCATTGTCTTGTAAACACGCGAAGTCTATTGGCATGACAAAAACTCAACCAACGAAGTTGGTGCATCTTTTTTCGTTTCCAAGTGAAATCAAGGGGTTCCCCCTCAACAACCATTAACGTCTGGATGTCATGCTCATCATGTGGCGGTGAGAACCAAGGCCCAATTGCCCATTCCCCAAGCAACGTTGGCAGAGTTGCAAACGGAATTGCCAACCCAATATGGTGCCTGCGTATGGGATGGGCAAGGCGACAAAACGCTCGTCATTCGCGTGCCTGGTGACGAACCGGACATGATCCAAGACATGGAGAACGCGGTCGAAACCATCGCTCCTGCCCATGTTATGGAAGCACGTCACTGTGTCCTCGTTGGGTCCAGGAAAATTCAGGCAGTCCCCATGGAACCCATGCGGCAACTCATGTCCCGCCGCGTCCACATGGACCAAGACCAAGTGGCAGCACTCCGCACCATCCTCCCCGGCACCCTGGCCACGCACCTCTACAAGAGTCCAGACGACCCCAAGCGTCGCCTCCGCCTCGGCGTCGGCATGCCCCTCGAACACGTAGGGGACGCAGAGGACTCCGACTTTGACGAACTCGCAAAACTCCTCGGCCCCGCCATCAAGGAGCGCAAGCTCGAAGGCCTCCACTGTGTGTACCTCGTGGCAGCCAAAGACCACGTGCGCCTGCAACCAGG
>JBMZMP010000006.1:6428-24380 GCA_049619235.1 Thermoplasmatota archaeon | reverse complement strand
TGTTCCCTGGAAAATGTACAAGCTCCACAAATTTGGAAATGGCACCGCCCGCCGAGATCGTTTTTGAACTCTATGATTTGGTTGTTGGCGAGATTTTCGAAACATACGAGTTTGTTTATGAGACAATCGAGGACGAAGTGCTTTACCTAGTAGACGAAGATGCGGATAAAGTACCTGACGTGATTGAGCCGACGCTTTGCTCAGTTGAAAATCAAAACACGCCCCTTGATGGCACATGTGTTGGTGACGATTACACCCCTTGATTAATTTCGAAACGCAGCCCTCCCCCCCTTTTTCCTTATCGCGGGGCGTTTAACCGCTCAAGCGCAGCCATTCATGCCGGAACTCACAACACCCGAGACAACAATCAGAGTTTGCCCAGCACCAAGCTCTAATCACGGCTCAGGGCACGAAAGGTTCGTATTGATTTCAGGCCGCAAACCTTTGCCACCAAGAGTTTTCAAGTTGCTGCATCCAATGTGGTAGCAAGCTATTCCGATCACGCGGAAGCATATAATCCCAAGGCCCCACTTGGTTGAACGTGCACGCGGATGTCCGAACGGCGGAGTTGGCTCCCCGAGCGAAACGAGCGGGGGCCTCATGATCGAACTTTTACAAGTTCGCTTTGGCTGCCTTTCGCTCTTCCTTTTCGTCCAGTTCTTCCTGGGTTTTGTGGCCACCAAGGAAGTAACTGACGCCCATTTTGCGGAACCATTTGTACGCGCTTCCCTCTTTGCGGGTGCGGCTTCCGAAGTACAGGTGCCGCCGCGTGACTTCGCCGAGCCATTGGTCTGGGATTTCCAGCCAGCGGTTGGGGTCTTTGTTGAGTTCATCCACGACCCGGCGTACCGCTTCGCACGCTTCGGCTTCTTGGACGCCGCGGGCTTCCAAGTCGGTGAGATGTTGTTTTTCGAGGAGGATTTCTTCAATGACTTCTAGGAGCCGGTAGAAGAGTTGGCCCCGTTTTTGGGTCTTGACGGGTCGAAAATGCCGGAGGAGGAATTTGTCGTCAGCGACCAGTTTCTGGATGGGGCCCGCGTGGGCAAAGAATAGGGTTTTGCTGACGGCGCTTGGGTCTGGTTCGCCGCTTTGCCGATGGGCTGTGAGGAACCTTTCCACCAAAATCATGGGGTCTGGGCTCTTTTGCAATCCATCAATGACCGCTTCGTCCACTTCTGCGCCGCTTAGGCCTGCGCGGAGGGTGCGGAGGGCTTGCTGCCACGGTTCGTTCCCTTCCTCGTGGTTGATCTCTGCTTCATCGGCTTCGTCCACCAAGTCGGCGGCGATTTCCACGGTTTCGAACTTGTCGAGCCAGCCGTGTTGTTCGGCGGCGTCGATGGCTTGTTCGGGTCCGCGGCGGCCCATTTTCAAGTATTCACTTGGGACCCGCAGCAGGAAGTCATCCAGGTCTTCCTTGCGGTGGGTGCGGATGATGGTGGCGATTTCGTCGTAGCCTCGGTCGGTGAGGTTGCGGTTCGAGATGGCCAGGAGGCGGGTTTTGTCGATGTGCCCCTCTTCCCACAGATCGTGGAAAATGGGGGGCAGGAATGGGAGGTTGCGGGCGCTGACGGCGGCGTTTCCGCCATCCCATTTCTTTGCGGCCCTGGTGTGGCTGAGGCCTTCGTGCAGGCAGAACAAGTTGAAGGCCAGGCCTTGCGCGAAGGGGCTTTCCAGGTAGGAGATCAGGTTGTTGGGCATGCCGTCGAGGTCAAATTCGACCATGCGGGCTTCTTCCCGGTCCACGCCGTCGAGGGTCCTGTTGAGGAAGCTGATGGAGTCCTCCACTTCTTTGTCCACGAGGCCTTTCAGGAGGCGTTGCGCTTCTTCGAGCGCTTCCACTGCGCGACCGTAGTGGCGTTCGAGCAAGCGATGTTGTGCAGGATTGAGCCGGGGCACCAATTCGGGGTACGACTCCTCTTACAAATAGCCAATCGTTGCAGTTGGGGCGCGGAACCATTCAATACAGTTGCCGCAATCAGAGTGCGTGCAGTCCCCGTTCCGTGCAGATGCGTTCCAAGGCAAGACCGTCCTCGTCACCGGGGGCGCCACAGGGATTGGCTTTGGCATCTCCAAGTTGTTCGCCGAACACGGTGCGAACGTGGTCATCGTAAGCCGGAAGGAGGAGAAGCTGCAAGCGGCGTGCGAGGCCATCGGCCCGAATGCGTCGTACCAAGTGGCGGATGTGCGGGATGGGAATCGCTTGGAAGCGATTGCGAAGGAGGTGGGAGCGGTGGACGTGTTGATCAATTGCGCCGCCGGCAATTTCCCTTCCCCGTTCAGCGCCCTTTCGGACAACGCGTGGCAATCCGTGCAGGACATTGTGCTTGGTGGCACCGTGAATTGTGCCCGGGCGTTTGGCGAACCCATGCTGGACCGAGGCGGGGTGATTCTCAACATCGTGGCAGGCTATGCATGGACCGGGGCCCCGGGCGTGAGCCACAGCGGCGCAGCGAAGGCCGGTGTCCTGAACTTGACGAAGAGCCTGGCCGTGGAATGGGCGCCCAATGTCCGCGTGAACGCAGTGAGCCCCGGCCCCATTGGAGGAACGGAATGAAGCGACTGGGTGAGGACCTGGGCCTTGCAGACGCGGTGAACAAGACCGTGCCGCTTGGACGCCACGGCGAACCTGAGGACATTGGATTTGCCTGCTTGTACCTCGCTTCGGATGCGGGGAAGTACGTCAACGGTGCCTGTCTCGTGGTGGACGGTGGCCAGGACGCGGTGGGCCCCTTTGGCGCGTTGTTTACGTCGATGATGTAGCGAAGGTGTCCTTCACTTCAAACGGAATCAACACTTGGAACGCGGTTTCCGGCACGCCACGGAAGTGGAATTGAATGCGCGCCGTGTAGTTTCCTAGTTCCGCCCATTGGTAGGGTTGAGGGTCGTCGTAGTGGTCCGCGCGGCTGGATTCGTACCGCTTGAAGTCCCACGTGTACCGGAATTCTTTGTGGTCGCCGTTTGCCACGCTGTCATAGAAGAAGTCCCGGAATTGCGGCGCGTCCGTGTAGAGCACTTGGGCGCCGGCATCGTCGTAGATGGTAAGGTTCCATGGCCGTTGGCCTTCTCCGCTGACAAAGTACTGGAAGGTGCCGGAGTTTTGCTCCATGACGGCTTGGAACCGGATTTGCTTGTCCAATGTGTCTGCCCAGGCACTCACGGTGACGCCGGGGATTTCGTTGCTGGTGGCTTGGTACGCGTCGTCTGGGATGTCCAGGCAGCCGGCAAGCGGTAGCAGGAGAAGCACGGAGAGCCACTTCATGGATTTGGGGGAGGGTCTCGTCACTTAGGCGTTCCTGACTTCGAGTTGAAATGACAACGGCAGGACGGCCCAGGATTGGCCGTTGCTGACGCCCATTTCAGCAATCCAAGTGTAGGCACCGGGTTTGGCGTCGGAGGCCACGTCATCGTTGTACACTTTGCCATCCCAGCTCTTCGAGAAGGTGATCGTTTCGCCGGGCGGGAAGTCCCGCACGCCGAAGGCTTGGCAGACCGCCGTTGCGGGCCGGTGTTGTACGGCTTCGCCGTTGCGTTCCATGCGGTCGTTCCAGACCGGCTCGCAGACGGCGCTCACTTCGTACGTGTTGGGGCCGTGGTTGGTGACTTTGGCTTCCAGTTTCAAGTCGTCCGAGACGGTGCCTTGCAATTCGAGGCCCTGCCAGGCAGGCGGCACGAAGCGGGCGGAGCCTTCGATGACGTCGATGTGTTCCGGGGCCGGGCTTGCGCATCCGGCCAGGAGGGGGATGAGGAGAAGGAGTACGATTCGCATGGTTATCCTTGCGTGGGCATGAAGACGCCGACGTCTTCAGGTTTTAGGAGCGGCGTGCCACCGATTTGCTTGGCGTATTCCACGTGACTGACCACGTCTTCCGGTTCCGCAGCGGTGTTGCTCCAGGTTCCATGCAGGTAGCCGTGCGCGTCAATGGTGGTTTCGAAGAAGTCTCCGAGCCTGCGGTCTCCTTCGGGGTTGCCGGTGACACTGACCACTTGGCAAGTGGTGCCGCTTTGGCAGATGGGTTGTAGGTGGATGGGGCCGCTGCTGAATTCGTCCACGAAGACGGAGGGGTTGCCGGTTTCGGCGCCGTAGAAGAACGCGGTGAACGTGTACCATGGGCCGCTTTGTACGTCGCTTGGTTCGTCCGTGTAGGAACCGAACCAACTGACGGCGAATCGGCCTTCGCTGCCGGCACTGATCCAGGGCCAAACGTAGGTGCCGGTGAATTCGTCGTTGCCTGCGAAGGCTTGGAAGTGTTTGCTGACGGTGTAGTTGTGGACCCACGTTTTGCCTTCGTCGGGGGTTCCACTGATGAAGATGTCGCGTTCGCTGTTTTGGAACGCCATCCAGACCATGCCGCTGGCGTCGATGGCGGGTTCCGTCATGATGCGTGGGCCGCCGTAGGTGTCGTTGGCCACGTGGCGCGTCCAGGTGAACCCGGCATCTTCACTGACCGCGATGCCGTCGGGGCAGCCGACGATGAGGTGGTCGGTGTGAGGGTTGCTGATGAGGTCTTGGCTGCATGGGACATCGCCACGGATTTCCCATGTGAGTCCGTTGTCATTGCTGGCTTGGATGCGGTGGTCCACGAAGTAGTTGGCCGTGAAGTAGAGTTCGTTGCCGGTGCTTGCCAGCCATTGTCGGTCGTTGACGCCGCCGCTTGCGAGGCTGTTTCCGGGCAACCAGGTTTGGCCGTCGTCGCTACTGCAACTGACGCTGCTGCTGGCGAGGGCAATGAGGTCCGTCATGCAAACGGTTCCGTCGTCGAGGATGGTGAATTCGGGGTCACTGACGCCGAGCGCCGCGCTGCGGGGGGCGTTGTCCACCGGTTCCACGAGGTTGACGTGGTTCCAAGTGGTGCCGTTGTCGGTGCTGCGCCAGAGGTAGCTTTGGGCGTTGGCTGGCACGAGGAGATCCGTGGCCACGGTGGTTGGGTCCTTGGGGTGCAGGTGGGTCCAGCCGGGGTGCGCACTGGTGAGGATGGTGCCGCTGGGGAGGATGGTGATGACCGGTTCGCCGCCTGCGCGCACGTCGTCAAAGATGGTGCTGTTGCTGAAGATGGGGGCTTTGTAGCCGGCAAATTGCGGGTTGTTGGGGTCGGTTGGGTCGTCGGAGTCGCCGATGCAGCCGGCAAGGGCCAGCGTGGCTAGGCTCACGGCTAGGAGTACGCGCATGGTTTTGCGGTACCGGGTGGACGGAAAACCGTTGCGTCAAACCACGTGTTTCATGCAGTAGACGCTGCCGCCTGATTTGCGAAATTCACTGGTGTCCAAGGGGACTGGCGCGAACCCTTCCGATCGCAGCAGGTCCATGGTTTTGGTGCAGTTTGCGTCGATGAGCACGTGCTTGCCGTCGGGGCAGTGGGCGTTTCCTGCAAAGTCCATGCCTTCGTTGCTCACGTCGAACAACGTGAACCGTTCCCCCAGGGCTTGCTGACTTGCGTCGTCAAACGCATCAGGCACCCACAGGGCCCGTTCATCGTCGAGAATGCAAAGGCACGTGTCGAGGTGGTAGTACTCGGACGTGACCAGTCGAACCGTCAACGGTTTCACGCCGAAACAGGCCGCAACGGGTTCAATCGCTGCAAGGTCCGTTCGAGGCCCGTGCCCGGCGATCAAATCGCCGCTTGGGGTCCAAAGGAGATCGCCTCCGCCTTCGAAGACCGCGTCCGTGTCGGGAACGCGCACGTCGTAGCCAGGCAGTGCTGCCAGGAGTCGCTCGGTTTCCCCTCGACGCTGCGGGTACCGCATGTTCGCCGGAACGACCACGTTGCTCCCCGGCGGCCCGGCGATGATGGGGTTGGCGGTGAACACTTGGTCCGGGAAGTCCGGCTGAGGTTCGGCCAAGATCACGTCCCCGATGGAGGCGTACGCGTCCCGAAGCGCCATCCACTGGGCGATTGCGCGCTCTGGGTCAATGGTTTGACCCGCCATGAACGGGTTGTCCACGGACGCGATGCGGAAGTGGGTTGGTGGGCAAAGTAGGAACTTCACAAAAATGGGAAAGAGGGGAAGAGAAAGGAATTTGCTTCTTAGCGGCGGAAGCAGTCACGGCACTTGACGGGCCGGCTGCCGGTTGGCTTGAAGGGGACGGTGGTTTGGATGCCACATTCGGCGCAGGTCACGTCGAAGGTTTCGCGGCGTTCTCCGCCTCGGTCTCCACCACGGTGTCCACCGCGGTCGCCGCCACGGAAGTTGTTTTCGCGTGGGGGTCGGCTGGCTTGGAAGCAGTCACGGCACTTGACCGGGCGGTCGCCGGTTGGCTTGAAGGGCACGGAGGTGGCCACGCCACATTCGTCGCAGTCCACGTCGAACATTTCGCGGTCTTGGCGTTGCGGACGGCTGTTGCCGAAGCACTCGTTGCAAAGGATTGGTTTCTTGCCGGTGGGCTTGAACTTGACCTTGGTTTCGACACCACATTCGTCGCATTCCACGTCGAATTCGTCTTGCCAGGTTTCGTCGCCACTGAAGCATGGGCGGCAAAGCACTTCGCGGTCGCCGCTTGGTTTGAAGGGGACGCTGGTTTCTTTTCCACACTTGTCGCAGGTCACGTCGAAGGATTTTTTCCATTCGCGGTCGCCGCCTCGGTCTCCACCACGGTGTCCACCGCGGTCGCCGCCACGTGGGCGGTCGCCTTGGAAGCAGTCACGGCACTTGACCGGGCGGCTTCCGTTTGGCTTGAAAGGTACTTGGGTTTGTACTCCACACTCTGCACATTGGACGTCGAACATTTCTCGAGGTCCCCTATCTCCATACATATGATTCATTTCCATGAGCCTAGGGCTCTATTTTGAACCAGAAACAGGTAGTATAAGGCTTAGGTGGCTCCGAGCACCACGGTGAACGTGACGCTCAATTTTTGCTGTTCCTCCCCGAGGGGTTCGCTGTACGCCGTGAAGGTTCCAGTCCATTGGTACGCGCCGCTGCCGGGTGCGGCGGTTTCGTCGTCCCACACTTGGCCGTCCCAGACGAAGGTTTGGTTGATGCTTTCGCCGGCACCAAAGGGCGTGGTTCCGAATCCGAGGCATTGGAAGTGGGGTTCGCGGTGCGCAACGAATTTGCCTTCTTGGTGCATTTCGTCGCGGAAGGGGGTGCTGCAACCGGTTTCCACGTGCCAGGTTTGGCTGCCTTCGTTGGTGGCGGCGAGTTCCATGCAGTAGCCCTCTTCGCACGTGTCAAACACGCCCACCAGGGACAATTCATCCGTGGCGTTTTCGAGCTGCGTGCCTTGTGGGGCGAAGCCGTTGTTCTCTGAAGTGCCGGCGTTTGGGTCCTTGGGGAGCATTTGCTCTGTGTCGGGTTGGTCACTGACGCAGCCAGCGAGGGCGGCGATGACGAGGAGCGGGAGGAGGAATTTCATACTGGAATATGGGGGCCGGTTGTTTATGAACGCTCTCGGACGGTTAGGACGTTTCCCAACCACGTTCAAACCAGGGGTGTTTGGCTTCGTGCATGAATGCCCGTTCCTCATCCGTTGTGGGTCTGCCTAGGAGGTGGTTGCGGTCTGGGAACCGGCCGAATCGTTCCACAATGACACGGTGATCACGGGCAAAGCCGGGTATGCCGTCCAGTTTCGGTTCCGCCCCGATGCCTGCAAAGATGGGTTCCCCGAAGTGTTGCAGGTCCACGTTTTCGGCGTGCATGAATGGCATGGCCGTGAAGTAGCGGTGCACGAGGGGCCAGTGTGCGGCGTCGCGGTGCAGGAATGCTTCATGGGCCCAGTGTTGTGCCCGTTCGTCGCCGGCAAACGCGCGCGGATCCTTCCGGTACACGTTGCGAGTGAATTGATCCAAAACAATGACCAATGCGGTGAGCCCTTCCGGGGTGTCGACCCAGTGGTCCAGTTCCCCGGCCACGGCGGCATCAATGGTGGCGCCGAACTTGGCTTTGATTTCGGCGTCAAAGGCGGGGCCGCCCATGAACCATTTCTGCATGCTGGCAAAGTCCGATTCGCCGAACCAAAACCGGAGCACCTCTTGCGGAGTCACAGGGTGACAGCAAAGCGCGCAGGGAAGAGGGTTTGCTCCTCAGGGGCTCTCTACAGATCGAAGGCCAATTTGATGCCGGCGATGGTGTTGGTGGTCGCAACGGCCGCAAGCAACATGCCCATGACCCGGCTCACAACGCTCGCGCCTGCGTCCCCAATGACGCGCTGGATGAAGGTGGCTGCAAGAAGCAAGCCAAGTTGCACAAGCAGCACAGCCAGCATCATGACCGTTGTCCACACTTGCTCAACGGGGGAAAACCGCGCGTTTTCCGTCAGGAGAACAGCCGTCAAAATGGCGCCGGGGCCAGCAATCGCTGGAACCGCGAGGGGGTAGATGGCGGTCTCGTTGCCGTCTTCCAGGAGTTGTTTTTCTTCCTCGGGCTTGCTTTTTCCGAAGATCATGCCAAGGGCGAAGAGGAAAAGGATGATTCCGCCGCCAATTTGGAAACTGGAGAGCGGAATGCTCAGGGCGTTCAGAATCAGTTCCCCGGCAACGACGAAGAACACCAAAATGGCGGCCGCCGTGGCCACTGCAACGACGGCGATGCGGCGGCGCTGCGCTTGCGGGAACCGATTCGTGAACGCGACGTACACGGGGACGGTGCCGATGGGATCGATGACCGCGAAGAACACAATGAAGGTTGCAAGGAAGTCAATCATCCAATCGGCTCGCGGAGCTTACAGCCCCAGGTCTGCTTTGACGAGGGCGATGATGTCCGTGGGGAAGTCCACCACTTTCACGCCGGCCTTCTTGAAGGCGTTCATCTTGGATTCGGCGGTGCCGACTCCCTTGCTGACCAATGCGCCTGCGTGGCCCATTTGTTTGCCTTCGGGTGCGCTGCGGCCTGCGACGAACGCGTACACTGGCTTGCGAGCCGTCAAGTTCACGGATTCGATGTAAGCGGCTGCTTCTTCTTCTGCGCCGCCACCGATTTCGCCAACGAGGACGATGGCTTTGGCTTCGTCGTCTTGTTCGAAGAGCTTCACGGCTTCCAAGAGGTTGGTGCCGGGGATGGGGTCGCCGCCGAGGCCGAGGCAGGTGGTTTGTCCGATGCCTGCTTCCGTGAGGGCGCCTACGATTTCGTAGGTGAGGGTGCCGCTCTTGCTTGCAACGGCCACGGGTCCACCGGGCGTGAAGATTTGGCCGGGCAGGATGCCCACTTTGGCGTCGCCGGCGGTGCATGCACCGGGGCAGTTGGGGCCAATGAGGGTGACGCCGTGTTTCTTGGCGTAGTTGACGAAGTGGGCTGCGTCGTGAACAGGGATGTGTTCGGTGATGACGATGACCGTTTTCATGCCTGCATCCACGGCTTCCACGACGGCTGCCTTGGCGAAGCGGGCGGGGACGAAGATGAGGCTGGTGTTGCAGCCGGTGGCGTCCTTGGCTTCGGAGACGGTGTTGAACACGGGGACGCCGTGCACTTCTTGTCCGCCTTTGCCGGGGGTGCAGCCTGCGACGACGTAGTCGCCGTATTCTTGCATTTGGCTGATGTGGAATTGGCCGACGGAGCCGGTTGCGCCTTGCACGACCACTTTGGTGTCTTTGTTGAGTACGACGCTCATGCACTTACCTCCAGTTCTGCGGCCATTTTCGTGGCCGTTTCTGCGGCTTCTTGCAGGGTGTCTGCAACGGTGAAGCCGTACTTGGCCAAGATTTCCTTGGCTTCTGCTTCCTTGGTGCCCTTGATGCGGGTGATGATGGGGAAGTCCACGCCTTCGTTTTCGATGACGTTGACGAGGCCTTCTGCGACGATGTCGCAGCGGGTGATGCCGCCGAACAGGTTTAGCAGCATGACGCCGGGGTTGCTCTTCTTCATGAGGCGGACCGCTTCGGCCACCTTGGCGGGGTCGGTTGCGCCACTGAGGTCGAGGAAGGTGCGGGGTTTGCCGCCGTACACGGTGAGTGCGTCCAGGGTGGCCATGGTGAGGCCGGCGCCGTTTGCGATGACGCCGATGTTGCCGTCCAGTTCGATGAGGGCGACGCCTGCGTCACGGGCTTCTTGTTCGAGGTCGGTGAGGCTTTGGTCCCGTTGGTTGAATTCGGGGTGGCGGAAGAGCGCGCTGTCGTTGATGGTGACCTTGGAGTCTGCTGCAACGATTTTGCCATCCGTGGTCTTTGCGAGGGGGTTCACTTCCACGAGTTCCGTGTCCATTTCCACGAACATCTTGTAGAGCTTGTGCATGATGTCGCGGACGCCGGCCTTGGTGTCTTCGTCAAAGGTGGTCTTTTCGAAGGCTTTGTCGGCGTCGGCGTCGGTGAATCCGACGAGAGGGTCGATGTTGATTTTGGCAAGGCGTGCTTCTGGAACGGACTCGATGTCCATGCCGCCGTCTTGGCTGAAAATCATGAGGTAGTTGCGTTCATTGCGGTCAATGACGAAACTGCAGTAGTATTCGGCGGAGAAGTCGAGCATTTGCGCCACCATGACTTGGTGTGCAATGTGTCCCTTGATGTCCATGCCGAGGATGCTGGTGACGTGTTCGCGGAGTTCGCTTTCGTTGTGGGCGAACTTGACGCCGCCGGCTTTGCCGCGGCCGCCAACGAGCACTTGCGCCTTGACCACTACGGGGTAGGCTACGCTTGCGACGTGGTTTTCGAGGTCTTCGAGGCTGCGCACCACGAAGCCCTTTGCGCAGGGAATGTCAAACCGCTCGTAAAGGTCGCGGCCTTGGTACTCGTACAAGTCCATGCGGCGCCGACAGGGGTACTGGTTATGAGGGTTCGGTCCGGGAGGCTCTTAAACCAGACGCCATTTTGCTGGCCATGGCCATCAGCCAACACGTCCCGAAGGTGGATTCCACCATGGGCATCATTGCCTTGATTCTGAACATCATCCCCATCCCTGGATTGGGCACCATCATTGCTGGCGTCGTTTCCGGCAACGACGTGGTCAAGCACGTGATCATCGGTGTTCTGCAACTGGTGTTCTCGTTCCTGTTGATCGGGTACATTTGGTCCATTGTTTGGGGCATCTTCATCTTCCTCGAAAGCCGCTAAACCCAGCTGCTCAGGAAGCAAGCCCTTTTTCCCCTCATCCCCCATTTTTCTTGTATGAAACGGCCCGATCCGCAACGCGCCCCTCGCCTCAGCGAGAACTGGCGCAACGCGTGCGTGGCCCTCAACCTATTGCCGCTCCCCGGAGTGGGCGCCATCATTGCGGGGTGGCGAAACCCACACAGCCGCCTGCTTGGAAAAGGCGTGGCGCAATTGGTTCTGGTGGTGTTCGGCAGTTTTCCGCTCATTGTGCCTGGCGTCGTTGGCTTCGTTTGGGCCGCGTACACTTCCTATTGGCTGCACGTGAACACAATGCCAATTCCTAAGCGCGGCCCGCCCCGTGTGGACGCGTGACCCAAGTTGTTTTGATCACCGGCACCAGCAGCGGCATTGGCCGGGAATGCGTTTACCATTTTGTGAATGCGGGCTGGCACGTGATCGCCACGGCCCGCAACTTGGATGACATCAAGGACCTCGCATCGGACGACGTGACCACGCTTGCATTGGACGTGACGAAGGAAGACTCCATGGTGGCCGCCGTGGCTGAAGTGGAGCGCCAGTTTGGACCGGTGGATGCATTGGTGAACAACGCCGGATTTGGCACCATGCTTCCAGTGGAGGAAACGCCGCTACAGGTGATGCGGGACCAATTCGAGGTGAACGTGTTCGGGGCGCAGCGACTGACGCAGTTGGTACTCCCAGGGATGCGGCAAGCGGGTCGGGGTCGCATCGTGAACGTCTCCAGCACCGCTGGGCACGTGGTGGTTCCCATGATGGGTTCCTATTCCGCTTCCAAGTTTGCCATGCGAGCATTCACGACGGCCCTTGCCATGGAAGTGAAGCCCTTTGGCATCCAAGCATGCCTCGTAGAGCCAGGCGTCATCAAGACGGCGTTCGGGCAGCGCAGTCAAGCGGAACGTCACAAACACACAGACATGGAGCATTCGCCGTACCGACATTTGCACGAGAAATGGGACAACATGCGCATGACCCAGGGCGGCGCGCACCCCCGGGTCATTGCGAGGCAAATTCTGCACGCGGCAAGCGCCAAACGCCCCCGGTTTCACTACTTCGCGCCATTCGAAGCAAAAGCCGGGAATTTCCTGAAGCGAACCCTGCCAGACTCAGTATTGAACGGCTTGATGGGACGGCATTTTTGGAAGGGAAACAAGTAAGGCCGTTGCGAAAACAACGTGGCTTGACGACGAGCCAGGGACAGCAAATTCGGCAATTGAACGAGAACCGTCCCATCATGCCTTTATAGCTTGAAATTCACCTTTCCTCAATCCCATGAAGACCCTCATTCTTTGCGTGGACAGAGACGACGACCTGGGCCGAAAAGGCAGGGTCGACACGCCCATCATCGGCCGTCGCCGCGTCCTCGACGCCGTCATCGCATTGGGAGTGGCCGACCCGGAAGACTCGGACACCAACGCATTGCTCGCAGGCGTCCACCTCTACGACAAGGAATCCAAGAAAGGGCAAGTGGAAATCGCCGCCATCGCAGGCCACCACCTGGTGGGCCTCAAGTCCGACCGCATCATGGCCGATCAACTGGACGAAGTCCTTGGCGTCACCCACGCGGACGAAGTCATCCTCATCAGCGATGGCGCAGAAGACGAACAAATTCTCCCCATCCTGCAAAGCCGCGTTCGCGTGGCGCACCTCCACCGCAACATCGTCAAACAAAGCCCCCGCCTCGAAGGAACCCTCTACATGTTCCAACGGATGCTGGACGATGACAAACTGGCCAAGCGATACATCCTCCCCGTCGCCCTCGTGATGATGGTCTGGGGCATTGCGTTCTTGTTCAACGTGAGCCAAATCGCCACAGGCCTCACCCTCGGCATCATCGGAGGCTGGCTCACAGTTCACGCCATGAAATGGGAGGAAAAGGTCTCCAATTTCTTCCAAGATTTCCGGCAAGGCCTCCGAAGCGGCAAAATCAACCTCGTTGCCAACATGGTGATGCTTAGCATCCTCCTCATCGGAGCCATCCAGGCATGGGACGCGGTCCCAAACGGCGACCTTTGGTACAAGATCATCGTGTTCCTCGACGTATTCTTGCTCTACTTCATCACGGGCCTTTTGGTCTCCACCGCGGGCAACCTGTTCGATGAAATCTTCCGAGAAGGCCGCGTCAGCCTCGGCCACTGGACGTTCGCATTCACCCTCATCGCATTCGGATTCATTGGAGGCGCGTTGCTGGATTTGGCGCGCGCGGTCAAAGAAGATGTTGCGTTTGCTGACGCCTTTGGAAGCCTCGACCTCATCGTTCGGCTCCTCGTGGGCCTCGGCGTCATGGCCAGCGGCATCATCCTTGGGCGGTACGTCCGCAGCTTCAACGCGGAACCCGCCTAATGCACTACGACCAAATCATGGCCACCTTCGGGTGGGATCCGGCCGAGGACCGCGCAGCTGCGGAGACCCTGCGGCCCATGGTGCAACGAAACTGGCCGGCGTTTGGATGGGACTTCAAGAACCGCACCGAAGCCACCGTCATCGGGTGTGGCCCGCAATTGGAAAGCCTCACCGCCCAGGACCTCCCGAATGCACCCATTGTGGCCGCGGACGGTGCCACGGAATGGCTCATGGAACAGGGTCAGCTTCCCCGCGCCGTGGTGACGGACTTGGACGGCAACCCGGATGCGCTCCAATGGGCCGCTGAGAATGGCGCCACAATGGTGGTACATGCACACGGCCACAACGCCAACAAGTTCCCAATCATCGAGGACTGGCCCATCGTGCTTGGCACATACCAAGGGCCTCAAAACGACGCCTTGCAGCCGCTCCGCCAGTCCACTGGGTTCACAGACGGAGACCGTGCCGCGTTGCTCCTTGCAGAACACCACGTGAAACGGATCCATATGGTGGGCTTCGATTTTGACGCGGAGCCGAGTCGCTACAGCCATTCCTGGAGCGACACCAAGCCCCAAAAACTTGCCATCGCAAGGGACATCATTGCATCGATTCGAGGGCCGGAGTTCGTTTGGCCCAGCGGGCATACGCAGCCGTAACCATTTCGGCTCGCCACGCCACGTACGGCACCTCGTCAGGGTGACTGGCCAAGATTGCCTTCACCAACCGCGCCCTTTGCGAATGCGTGCATTTGAACGAAACTTCCCATTCTTCCCCCGTACAAACTCGGCCCTCCCAAACGTATTCGCTTTCCACGCGACGAATGGAACGGCATGCACCCAAGCGTGGAATGTCTTCGCGGCGAGGGTAGTGGGCAGTGACGACAATGATCGCGGCCATGGGGCGGCACCGACGGGAAACCTTAATGGAACCGCGGCCACCCCAATGGTGTGGTCAATGGCTGGCTGATTACCCTCGGCTTGGTAAACGTGTACATCATCCTCCTCTTCTGGTTGGTCCGAACGGGCCGCATGGAGAAGTACAACCTCAGCCTCATGCTCGGATTCATCCTCATGATTCGCACCCAGCGGGGCCGTGGAACACTGGAGAAAATCAGCAAACCCGCCAAATTCTGGCACGGTTTTGCAGACACCGGCGTGGCTGTCGCCTACGCAGGGATGATCCTCATGACCGCCCTCATGGTTTGGACCGTGGGGCGCGTCCTGCAACCCGACAGCGGCGTACCCGCGTTGGGCGCCAGTGAAATCCTCATCATTCCCGGCGTCAACCCATTCGTGCCACTTTGGTACGGCCTCATTGCGCTCATCATCACCCTCGTGGTGCACGAAAGCGGCCACGGCATCGTCGCCCTCGCAAACAAAATGCGCCTCAAAAGCCTCGGCCTCCTCATGGCCGTCGTACCCGTCGGCGCATTCGTGGAACCGGACGAGGACGACCTCACCAAAGCACCCCGGCGGGCAAGGCTGCGAGTGTACGCCGCTGGACCCATGATGAATTTCGTGTTTGCCACGATCACGATCATTGGATTCGCCGTCATGATGGGCGCCATGACCCCGATGGACGGCACCGCCGTTGCCTCCGTCGTGGGCACCCCTGCAAGCGACGCAGGCATCCTACCAGGCGACCTCATCCTCACAGCAGACAACATGGACGTCTCCGAGTGGGACGACTTCATCGCGTTCATGGACACCACAAGCCCCGGCCAAAACGTCACGTTTGGTCTGCAGGACCGAGACGTGCAAGCCACCCTGGGCAGTCGCTGGGATGTTCTGTCCGATGAACAGAAGCAACGCGTCATTGCAGAAGACGCAGCGTTTGCCGAAGAGCTGCAAAACGATGCCTTCCTCGGCGTCGCGCCGTTCTTCCAAGACCGAACACAAGACGTGCTAGCGCACCCAGTTGGCGAATTCCAGAACTTCCTGTTCTACGTCAGCCTCCCCATTGGCGAAATCCAAAACGCACCTTACCTCAGTTTCTACCTCCCCACGTTCTACGAAACCCCGTTCTCCGAGGACATCTTCTGGCCCCTTGCAAACGTGCTCTTCTGGACGTTCTGGATCAACATCATGGTGGGCCTCACCAACATCCTGCCCATGCTGCCCCTCGACGGCGGGCACTTGTTCCGGGACGGCCTCAGCGGGGTCCTTGAACGATTCCGGCTCGAAGAACAACAACGCGCCAAAATCGTCAACGGCACCGCAACCGTGCTCAGTTTCGCCATTTTGGCCGCCGTTGTGCTGCAAATCATTGGACCTCGGCTCGTTTGACTTAAGTGGAACTTCCCCTCTGGAGGCGTAGAACACCATGGCGATGATTCTCGACCGTGTGCAAATGCCCGAGATGGACCCCGAAGTTCGGGTGAAATCCTACGACGAAGCCATCCTCGGCTACAGCAAGAAAATGGCAGTGGAAGAGGCACTTCGCTGCATCGACTGCAAGTCCAAACCCTGCACCTACGCATGCCCAGCACTCACGAAGGCCCCGGAATACATCCAAGCCATCGCCGAGGAAGACTTTGACAAAAGCCTCGCCCTCGCCGTGGAAACCTACCCCCTCCCAGGAACCCTTGGACGCACCTGCTTCCACCCTTGCGAAGACGCCTGCGTGGTCGGCTACAAGGGCGAACCGGTCAGCATCTGCGCCCTGAAGCGCGCCGCCTACGATCACGGCCAATGGCCCGAAATCATCCGCCCCGAACCCACTGGAAAAACCGTTGGCGTTGTGGGAGGCGGCCCCGCCGGCATCCAAGTCGCTTACGACCTAATCCGCAAAGGCCACGCCGTGACCATTTACGAAGCCCTCCCAGAAATGGGCGGCATGATGCGGTACGGCATCCCCGGCTACCGCTTGCCCCGCGACGTATTGGCGTTCGAAATGGGCAAATTACAGGAATGGGGCGTGAAACTGGAGATGAATTGGCGCCTCGGCGAACAAGGCAGCCTTCAGGAACTCCTCGACAAACACGACTCCGTGTTCCTCGGCACCGGCTGCCACAGCCCCAAATCCATTCGCACCGAAGGCGAAGACCTTCCAGGCGTCAAGCACGCCGTGGACTGGCTCCGCGAATTGGAGCTCGGAGAACCAAAGGACCTCACGGACAAACGCGTGGTCATCATTGGCGGCGGCAGCACCGCCATGGACGTGAGCCGCAATGCGCTTCGAAACGGCGCCAAATCCGTGCACATCGTGTACCGCCGAGGACGTCGCCAAATGACCGCATCCCCAGAGGAAGTGGTGCAAGCCCGCGACGAACGGGTCAAGTTCCTCATGTTTGCAAACCCCCTCCGCATCGTGGCCGGCCCCAACGGCGAAGCCAGTTTCGTGGAATGTGCACAAATGGAACTTGGATTGCCGGACGAAAGCGGCCGGCAACGCCCCGAAGTGATCCCCCACACGGAATTCATGCTCAAAGTGGACGAAGTGGTCCTCGCCGTGGGTCAAAACCCCAGCGACTGCAGCCCATTGGAAGGCCTCGTGACCTTGTCCAAGTGGGGCGACATCGAAGTGGACGACCAATGCCGCACCAGCCACCCTAAGGTGTTCAGCGCCGGCGACATCGCCCTTGGCCCCAGCAGCATCATTGAATCCATTGGCCACGCCCGCAAGGCGGCCGATTCCATGCACCGCAGCCTATGAGCACGGCGGACCGCACGGATGAAACCCCGCAACGGCGCCTCGCCGTGGCACGGGCCACGTTCAGCGGAGACATCGAATGGACAGAGGCGTTGAAGGCCAGACTGTCCGCCAACGTCTGCACGGCCGTAAAGCACGGCTTGCCATTTTCAGACATGGTGCAATGGACGCACATTGACGTGTTTTTCTCCGAGGAACCTGCCAGTTGCACCGTGTCCGTACAAGCCTACGCACGCGGTCCCATTGGCTGGGCAGCCAAGCTCGGCGCGGGCGCTGCGTTTCCGGAACTGGACGGCGACGTAACCATCACGTTGGTCCAAGAACAACCGTAAGAGCCGAGAGGCGAGGCCGCTGGCGTTGCCACGGCTTAGTCGGATTTTTTGTCCCGGTCCTTTCGCTTTGGCATGTCGAGTGGGAGGGTTTCTTGCTCTTTGCGCTCTAGCGCTTCCTTCGACCCTTGCACTGGCAGGGGCCGCTTCATGGGAACCTTTTCGCCGCCGTCTTGCAACACAAACGCACCCACCGTGCTGAGGATGTTGGAGAACAACAAGATCAGGAACGCCAACCCAACGAAGGAGTCTGTGCCGTCGATGCCTCGGCTTGCGGGTTCTGCTGCCAGCACCGCCGCCGCGAGGCCACGTGGGCCCATAGCGAGGAGAATCTTGGCGTCGCCGCGCAGTTTTGGACTCAGCGTGGTGGCAACCACGGCGATGTACCGGGCAATGAGCATGACGACGAATACGATGATGGCAACGGCCCAGATGAAGAGGTCCGCGAGAACCGCGAAGTCCACGAGGGCACCAAGGTAGACGAAGAAGAACGTTCGGACGATGAAGCTGATTTCGCCTTGGAATTTCTTCATGCCCGCCCCGAAGTCATGGCCGAGGCGCCGACCCAAGGAGTTGTCCGAGTCGCTGACGTTTCCAAGCACCACGCCGAAGGCAAGCACCGCAAGGGGCCCGCCGCC
>JBMZMP010000006.1:0-6418 GCA_049619235.1 Thermoplasmatota archaeon | reverse complement strand
TCTTGGAGAATCCATTCAGTGATGACGTACAAGGCAAACATGACGCCCAAGGTGAGCATGTAGCCGAAGGGCTTGTCCCGCACGCTTGGCAAGAGCCAAATCCAGAGGAACCCCGTGGAGATGCCGAAGAAGAGGCTCATGGCGAAGGTGATGGCGAGCTTGCTGGTGATGCCTTGTGCATCGGGGGCATCGCCGAGGGCAACGATGCTGATGAGGGTGAAACTGACCACCACCACCAAGACGTCCGTGAGGGCAGACTCGAGGCCGAGGGTTGTGGAGGTTTTCTTGTCCGTGTTCATGTGCTCCAGGCTCGGGAGCACAACGAGCGCACTGGTCCCTCCCAGAATGGCACCCAGAATCAAGGCCGACAGGAGCGGGATGCCCAAGCTGTAAGCAACCGTCACGGCGACGCCGGCAGTGGTGAGGACGAAGCCCACAACGCCGAGCGTGGCGGCGCTTCCGAGGCCACCAAGAAGGTCCCTCATTTTCAGCGCGAGGCCACCGTCGAAGAGAATGAGAATCAACGCGAGGGGACCCACGATGTTGCTGATTTCCGCCATGGCGTCCACGGGCAAGATGCCGGTTGCGGGGCCAAGGATCACACCCACCAGAATCAAAAGCAACGTATCGTTGAATTTGAATCGGCTGAAGATGAGGTTGCCAAGGAAGCCAAGGAACATCAATCCGGCGATGGCACCGAAGACGACTAGGGGGTCCGCCATTGCTACCGATTGTCGTTCAAGGGTTATGAATGAGTCGTTGTGGCCACTGCGGCCGCGAAGGTGGCCACCAATTGAGCGGCGGTGCGCGTGGTGTTCCCTGTTGGGTCAAGCCCAGGCGCCACTTCCAACAAGTCCATGCCGCGGCAGCGGGGGTCAGCGGCAACCCGTTTCGTGATGGTTTCGGCTTCATGGAACCACAGACCCCCGGCGCCGGGGCTGCTGCATCCACTGGCGATGGATTGGTCGAGGCCGTCGATGTCGATGCTGAGCCACAAGTGGTCCACGTCCATTTCGAGCGCCGCATCCATGATTGCATCTGCGCCTTGGCGACGCACCTGGTCCGGTGTGACGATGCGCACGCCATGGGAGGCCGCAACATCGGCAAGTTCTGCGGCGTTTGCGAAAGGCCTGATGCCGATTTCCGTGATGTGTTTACCCTTCACTCGCCCATCCATTTCCTCCAGGATGCGCCGGAAGGGAGTGCCGCTTGTGGGTTGGCCTTCCCAGGAACGGAGGTCGTAGTGGGCGTCAATGACGATGATGCCAATGGTGCCCTTGACTTGCCGGGCCAAGGCGGCGATGTGGGCGTACGTGAGGCCGTGATCGCCACCAAGAAGAATCGTGGGTTTCTCGAGAAGCGGCAGGACCGCCTCTTCCACTTGCTTGTGCACTTCGAGGACAGTCCCAGACAACGCGAGGTCCCCGTGGTCATGAATGCGGGTTTGGAATGTGCCTGGGAGCAAGTCGCTTCCGAGGAACCGGAACGCTTCACGGATGCCTTTCGGGCCGTCCTTGGCCCCTTTTCGGCCAATCACGGAGTCGTCAAAGGGCACCCCTAGGAGATTGATCTCTCCGCTGTCGCCGACCAGGTCTGCAAACCGCATCGTGGGGCTTATGCGCGTCGCGGGTTCAAGGATTTCCATGCGCGTCCTGCAAAATGCCAACATTGCCACTCTTCGAGGCCCATCCGGGGCACGGGCCGCGGACGCAGCAGGGGACGTTGGTTTCCTTCGAGGCACCATCGCCATGGACAATGGACGCATCGTGTTCGTTGGCCCAGATGAAGACTGGGGCGGCCCCGCGGGAGAAGACCTGCAAGGGGCATTGGTGACCCCCGGGTTCGTGGATTCCCACACCCACTTGGTGTACGGAGGGGACCGGGCGTTCGAAATGGCATTGAAATTGCAAGGACGCTCCTACATGGAAATCCTGGAGGCTGGTGGCGGCATCGCATACACCACGGAGAAAACCCGCTCCGCATCCATTCAAGAATTGGTGGAACAAGCATTGCCTCGTCTTCGCCGCATGATTTCCGCCGGCACCACCACCATTGAGATGAAGAGCGGGTACTGCCTGGAAACGGAGGGGGAATTGAAAATACTCCAAGCGGGGGCCCTGCTTGCGCGTGAGACCGACGTGCTTGCAAGCCACACATTCCTCGGCGCCCACGCGGTTCCGGCCGGCACGGACGCCGCGGCCTACACCCAATTGGTGACCGATGAGATGCTACCGGCCGCGAAGGAACAGGGAATTGCCGAGGCGTGCGACGTGTTCGTGGAAGAAGGAGTGTTCACGGCGGAGCAAGGAGAAACGATCCTGCAGGCTGCGAGGGCGCTTGGGTTTTGGACGAAAATTCACGCGGATGAAATCGTCAACACCGAGGGCGCGCAGCTTGCTGCATCCTGTGGATGCCGCTCCGCCGACCATTTGCTCCGCGTCAGCCCAGAAGGCATTGCGGCGATGGCCAAAGCAGGCACCATTGCCACGTTGATGCCCACGGTCCCAATCACGCTCATGTCCCCTGAGTGGGCACCCGGAAAGGCGTTGCTTGCCGCGGGGGTCCCGGTTGCGCTTGCAACGGATCACAATCCCAACAACCCCGTCACGGACATGGGGCTGGTGGCGCAACTCGGCTGCTCCCTGCTTGGATTGTCCCCCGCGCAGGCCCTCACGGCAGTCACCTGGAACGGCGCCTGCGCGCTTGGCCTCGAGTCAGAAGTGGGCAGTTTGGAAGTGGGAAAACGAGCCAACGTCCTCATTCACGACGTTCATGACTTGGACCACTGGGTGTACGAATTGGGCCGGTCCACCGTGCGTGAAGTTCTCCTCGGTTCCGCCTAAACGGGGGCCAACGCCGCCCGCAATCGGCCCGCTTCGAGGAAGTCATGCATGGATTTCACGTCGTTTGACAAAATGCGGTCCTCATCCAGCTTCGAAACGCAGGTCCGGATGGCAGCGTGGGCCGCTGCGGTGCCTTTGCCCGGTCGAAGGGGTGCTTTGAAGTCGAGGGCTTGCGCCGCGCAGAGCGCTTCAATTGCCACCACGTTTCGGCAATTTTCCAGCACCTGGCCCAGTTTCAATGCGCCAATGCTGCCCATGCTCACGTGGTCCTCTTGACCGGCGCTGGTGGGGATGCTGTCCACGCTTGCGGGGTGGGCGTACACTTTGTTTTCGGAAACCAGTGCTGCTGCCACGTATTGGGCAATCATGAAGCCAGAATTGAGGCCCCCCTTGTCCACCAAGAATGGCTTCAGTCCCTCGGAGAGATCCGGGTTGACCATCCGTTCCGCGCGCCGCTCGCTGATGTTGGCCAGTTCGGAAAGGGCGATGGCCACTTGGTCTAGGAGGAACGCAATGGGTTCGCCGTGGAAGTTGCCTTGGCTGATGATGTCGCCGTTCGGGAACACCAGTGGGTTGTCGGTTGCGGAGTTGATTTCCACTTCAAGGGTGCTCCGGGCTTGCTGCAGCACGTCGTGGACTGCGCCAAGGACTTGGGGAATGCAGCGGAGGCTGTAGGCATCCTGCACGCGGTCGCATCCCACGTGGCTCTGCATGATTTCCGAGCCTTCCGTGTGGGCGCGAATGGCTGCAGCAACCGCAGTTTGCCCTGGGTGGGGCCGCAGTGCGTGCACGCGGGGGTCGAATGGGGCGAGGCTTCCCATGAGCGCTTCGAGGCTCATGGCTGCAACGATTTGGCTGTCCTCCAAGAGGCCCAACGCTTGCTGCACGCACAGTGAGCCAATGGCACTCATGAGTTGGGTTCCGTTGATGAGGGCAAGGCCTTCTTTGGCCTGCAGCGCCAACGGTTCGTAAGGCAACTCCTCCGCGGGCACACCGTTTGCAGTTCCTAGGCCGATGAGGGGGAGTGCCATGTGTGCAAGAGGTGCGAGATCGCCGCTGGCGCCAACGCTACCGCGGCTTGGCACGTCTGGAACCACGTCGTCGTTGAGGAACGTGACAAGACGTTCAATGACCACGCGGCGGATGCCACTGACCCCTTTCAGGAGCGTGTTGGCACGAATCAACATCATCGCCCGCACAACCCGTTTCGGGAGCAGTTCCCCGACGCCGACGCTGTGGCTCATGATGAGGTTGCGTTGCAATTCTTCCACTTGGTCCCGGTTGATACTCACGTGGGCAAATTCACCGAAACCGGTGGTGATTCCGTACGCCACTTCGCCCCGTTCCACGAGGCCTTCCACGATGGCGCGGCTCGCTTCCACGCCGGGCCAAGCCGCCGGGTCCACTTGGACAGGGGCGCCATCCGCGACCGCTTCCACGTCTGCAATCGTGAGGTTTTCGCCGGAAATGGTGATCATTGCGGCTCCATGAGGGGCGTACGAACACCAGTCTCCTTCGCCACTTCCAATGCCCGTTCGTAGCCGGCGTCTGCGTGGCGAACGATGCCCATCCCGGGGTCGGTACGGAACACCCGCTTGGCCTTCTCAGCAGCGAGTTCGGACCCGTCGAGAACAACCACTTGTCCCGCGTGGGTGCTGTATCCTATGCCCACGCCCCCACCGTTGTGGATGTGGACACTGTCCGCGCCAGCAGCGATGTTGACCATGGCATTCAGAAGCGGCCAATCGGCGATGGCATCGCTGCCGTCCTTCATGCCCTCGGTTTCCCGGTACGGGCTTGCGACGCTGCCGCAGTCCAAGTGGTCACGGGTAACCGCGATGGGGCCGATTTCTCCTTTGGCGACGAGTTCATTCATGGCCAGGGCAAAACGGTCTCGTTCGCCCATGCCGAGCCAGCAGACCCGCGCCGGGAGACCCTCCCATGGCAGGTTCGCATCGGCAAGGTCGATCCACTTGCAAAGCGCATCGTTCTCCGGGAACATGGACTTGACCAACTGGCCCGTTTTCCGAATGTCCTCGGGGTTGTTTTGCAGGCTAAGCCAGCGGAAGGGACCGCGCCCTTCGCAAAAGAGCGGGCGAACGTACGCGGGCACGAAGCCGGGGAAACTGAAAGCTCGTTCGCGGTCCATGCCGCCAAGGCGTGCACCTTCGCGGAGGTTGTTCCCGTAGTCAAAGACGTGGCTGCCTTGTTCAGCGAACTTGACCATGGCTTCCGTGTGAGCCGCCATGGCACGGTAGCTTGCCGCGGAGCGCTCGGCGTCATCCATGCCGGTCGTGTCCACGTTTGGCACGTAGCCGTTGAGTGGGTCGTGGGCGCTGGTTTGGTCCGTGACCAAGTCGGGTCGGAAACCGGCTTTCAGCAGGTCCGGGAATGCGTCGGCGCAGTTTGCAATGAGTGCAATGCTGCGGTTTTCACCTGCCGCAGCCCATGCTTCCACTTTCTCTTTGGCTTCTTGCAAATCGTGGGTCAGCTCGTCCACGAACCCCGCTTCGAGGCGGCGGCGTGCGCGAGCTTCATCCACGTCCACGGCGAGGCAGGCGCCGCCGGCCATGGTGACGGCAAGCGGCTGCGCGCCACCCATGCCACCGAGTCCGCCCGTGAGGACGGTGCGGCCTTTCAAGTCGCTGTCGTAGTGTGTTTTGCCCGCGGCCACGAAGGTTTCGTAGGTGCCTTGGATGATGCCTTGGGTGCCGATGTAGCACCAGCTCCCCGCGGTCATCTGTGCGTACATGGTGAGCCCTTCCGCTTCGAGGCGACGGTGTTCTTCCCACGTGCTCCAGTGGGGGACGAGGTGGCTGTTGGCCATGAGGATTCGCGGCGCTTGTGGCCACGTGGGGAAGACTGCCACCGGTTTGCCGCTTTGGAGGAGGAGGGTTTCGTCGTCGCCGAGCGCCATGAGGGCCTCCTTGATGGCTTTCAATGACGCGGCGTTTCGCACTGCCTTGCCTGTGCCGCCGTACACGATGAGTTTGTCTGGTTCCTCGGCGTTGTGGAGGTTGTTTTCGAGCATCCGGAGGATGGCTTCGGTGCGCCAGGATTTGCATCGGAGCGGGGTTTCGGCGGTCGCGACGGGAGGCTGCATGAGGGGGCCAGAGAACTCGGGCTCAAAACGTTTCCAATTGCATTGCCGACGGCAGAAAATAGGGGGAAAACAGGGAGTGGCGGAGAAGGGATGGAGAGAGGCAGGAGAAGGGATGGAGAAAGGAGGGTGTTGCCGCGAGGTTACTCGACCTTGGATTCTTCGATGGCGCGCATCACGGTCACGGTTTGTGTCCATTTCTTGGTTCATCTTGGCCAGTTCCAGTTCCTTCAACGCAGCCATCAGGACGCGCTTGCGGCCTTCGAGCGTGGGCGCGGATTCCACTTTGGCCACTTCCTTGTGGGCAGCGGTTCCGGCCACTTGCTTGCGCTTGCGTTTTTGCACGAGACCCCGTTGCACGAGGAATGCCCAAATGGCAAGTCCTGCCACGAGGCCGATGAAGAGCGCCACGAAGTCAAAGCCGGAGTCCTTGGACACGGTTGCGGGCGCGAGGGGGCTGACGGTGAACCAGAAA
>JBMZMP010000005.1:3075-26418 GCA_049619235.1 Thermoplasmatota archaeon | reverse complement strand
GGTTCTTCACGCTCAGCTGGGTCGTGATTGTCCTCGACGGCGGCGACGGCATCCTTGCCCGCGTTGGAAACATGGCAACCCCCGCAGGCGCTGCCTTGGATGCGGTGATGGACACCATCGGCATCGCGGTGGTTTTGTGGGGTGCAAGCCAGTTTTTCCCAGACATTTCTTGGATGTACTTCCTGTTGTTCCTCCTCAACGGCGTCTTGTACGCGCAAAACGCTGTTTTGGAACAGAAATGGGTCGCCTACGTGCGTGGACCAGTCATGATTCCCGTGGTGGTCCCGGACACCATTGTGTTTGCCATGGTGATGGCGTTCGGCATTGCTTTGTTCCTGATTGCGTGGCGGATCCGCGCCACGTTCCAAGCGTTACTCCATCCACCATCGGTAGCTTGAGCCACCCATTTCTCCTTGGATTCGTCCTTGCTTCTTCAATGCCGAGAGCATCCTGAGAGGGGTCTGCGGTAGGCGCTGCCCCTCCGCTGCAAGGAGCGCCTCGATTTCTTGGGTGCCCCATTTTCGCTCGTGCGCCAACAGCCCCAAGATGGCCTCCTCCGCGGCTTGCTCCGTGAGGGTTTCCACGAGGGTTTCCGGCTCACCAGGATCTTGCCTCCGCTGGTGGTCGTCCAAGGCGCGGTTCAACGCGTCGATGGCGAGGCGGGCCAGGTACCGTTTGTTCTCGGGAAGATCTGGCAGTTTTTCCAACACGCACACGGGGCTGCGTTTTCGTGCATGTCCAGTGGTTTGGCCGATGACGCAGTCGCAAAGCACGCTGGCTGTGGCAAGTTGGTACGCGGAGCCACTGGATTCGAAGGACGCTTCGCGCACCACGTCGTCTTGGATGACCAAGTACAGTGTCAACACGTCGCCACAGGCGGGGTTGCCGATGGAGCCGCGGCCGGAATGGTGGGGCAGTTCACCCCAATGCGAGGGGTCGGCCATGCGGTCATCCAGCAAGCTCACAACTTGGCATGGCGGGGACCCATCAACAACGTTTCTTAACGAGCAGGGGGAGTGACGGCCATGAAACCGACCGCCTTCCTCTTGGCAGGACTCGTTTTTGGTGTCCTGTTTGCTGGCTGTGCCTCCCCCGAGGAACCGCAACCCGCCCCCGGCACTTGGGTTGCCCCGGAAGCCGTTCCCGGCGTGGACGATCCGACCCTCAGCAAAACCGGCCGCTGGCTTGCCCCGTTCGAGGGCGAAGTGCCCGCTGTGAACATGGGCTTGCTGCCCGGCGGCGACGTGCTGTATTACAGCGGCGTGGAAGCAAGGGAAACGGCGGGCCCCACGGAATTGACGTTCTTCACCAGCAACCCCCACGAAGGAGAAAGCCGGGTCTTGACCTTGCGCGAAAACGGATTCGAAATTCGAACCCCTGAACTGGCAACCGGTGGCGGTGGCGACTTGTTTTGCAGTGGCCACACGCTACTCGCCGACGGCACGATTCTTGCGGCAGGGGGAAGCGACTGGCACAACCAACCCAACCTCAGCCCGTTCCTTGCCGGCAGCACCGACTCACGCGTGTTTGACCCTGCAACGGGCAACTGGACCGTCGGTTCGGACATGGTGTTGGGCCGGTGGTACCCAACCGTGTTGTCCATGCCAAACGGCGACGCCATGGCCATCAGTGGCATCGGCGACTTGACCAACCCCATGCAGCAATGGGAGCAAATGGAGCAGTACGAGAACGGAACCTGGTCCGCAGCCACCGCGGAGCAATTGCTGCCATTGTACCCCCGCGTCTTCGTGGTTCCAAGCGGCCCCATGGAGGGACACTTGTTCTACAACACAGTTGGGACCATGTGGGGGCCATTCGGCGAACACCCCCGGGAATTGGAGTGGTCATTCCAATACGAAATCGACCCCGAGGTCGGCGTCACACAATTGGACCGGTCCGTATACGGGGGTCGTCAACACGCCAATTCTGTGATGCTTCCGCTTCTGCCAAGCGAAGACTACGCGGCCAAACTGCTCACGTTCGGCGGCAGCCTCTACCAAACCGCCGTGGCAACGCCGTTTGCCGAAATCGCAGACCTCTCCACCTACCCCCCTGCAAACACCGCAACCATGGACCTCGCCCATGCCCGCTGGCACGCAAACGGCGTCCTGCTCCCAACGGGCGAAGTGATGGCAATTGGCGGCGGCATCTACGACAACGTCATCCTACACGGACAGCCAAACATTGCCGTGATGACGCCGGAACTGTTCGATCCGGCCACAGAAACCTGGACCGAATTGCCAGAGATGTCTGTGGAACGCATGTACCATTCCTCTGCGATTCTCCTCGATGACGGGCGCGTCCTTGCAGGGGGCCACGTGCCCCTCCCAAACCCGTCGCCGACGCTCCGGGACACCGTGCAGCCGCAAATCGCAGAAACGCGCCTCGAAATCTACGAACCCGGCTACTTGTTCCGGGGCGAAAGACCCCACATTGCCGGCGGCAACACAACCGGACACCACGGCGGCACCCTGGACGTCGTGGTGGGTGGCGAGGTTTCCGGTTTTGTTTTGGCACGCCCCGGCCAAACCACGCACGCCTGGGACAACAGCCAACGCGTCATTGGCCTCGAATGGGCCCAGCCGGACGGCGACGGCTACAACTTCACGGTGACGCTGCCACCAAACGCAAACGTGGCGCCCCCAGGGGATTACATGCTGTTTGCCCTGCGAAATCACCCCGATGGAGACGTCCCCAGCGACGGATATTGGATTCGCATAGAGAATGTTTAAGTGTAGGAAGTAGAGAACTATAGTTATGGCGAACCAACCTGATTTGCCGGAATCTGCAGCGCAAGTGCTGCAAACGCTCCGTGAAGGACCCATGACCAACAAGGATTTGGTCGAACGCACCGGAATGGCCCGGCGCACCCTTGGGCGAACGCTGCACCGTCTCCTGGACGTGGGCATGCTCATGCGCATCCCAAGCCTCGCAGACACCCGGCGGTTCTACTACAAACTCGCAGATTCTTCCTAATCTGCATCTTTCCCTTTTTACCCCATTTACCCCATTTTCGCCTCGGGCGGCAGGCTAGGCCAGCAAACGTAGAGAACTCCCGAAACCAACGAAACCAAGTGGCACATTCCTGCCATAACGGCTTTCAAAGACCCCCCATCTGGCCAATTCATGAAACCGTGGTTGGTGGTTCTCCTCCTGATTCCAATGCTGCCGATGGCAACTGCCCAAGACAATCTGCAAGAAGTGTCCTTGGACCCCGCCGGCGACATGGAAGGCTACGTGAACGCCAACGGAGCGGTCCTCAACATTCCCGCGCCACCCGGACGGTACCAAACCACGGATTTGCTCGGCCTCTACGTGCAAGAACAACGTGACACCATCCATTTCCAATTGGAAGTGGCCAGCCTCCAACCCACCGATTTGGTGCCCGTCCTGGAGGACGCCCAATACTTCGTCGGCTTCACCCACAACGACCAACCGTTTGTTGCAATTCTCACGTTCACATACACGGACCAAGAATACGCTTGGGGAACCCTCGTCAAGCAAGACATCGACCAAGGGGGCTACGACTTTATCACGCCACTCACGGTCACCTGGGAAGGCAACCGCCTCCTGTTTGATCTCGAACGGGAAGACCTCACAGACACCAACGGCGCCGCGCCATACCCCGGCCGGGAACTGACACGGTTCTTTGCCCAAAGCCACCTCGCAAGCCGCGATGGCTTGCTAAACGTGAACAACATCCCCATCGGCAGCCAATGGGACACCGTAGACAACCTCCCCGACGGCGGCCCCAATGACTTCACGCTACCCATTCTCATCGGCTTGCAGCAACGCGGCCATGCATCCCTCATCAGCCCCGACCCCATGCGCGCCAGCAACGGCGAAGCCACCACGTTTGTGTACGTCCTAGACGCCACCAACAGTTGGGACCGCGCAGACCAATTCGACATCACCCTCGAAAACATCCCGGACGGCTGGGACGTGGTCCTGCAAGACCCCATCATCCACTTGGAAGCCGGGGAAACCAAGCAAATTCCAATCCTCCTCAGCATTCCCTTCCTGCACCAACACGGCATCGTGGAAGTTTTCGACGTGAAAATGGCCAGCCACTGGGACAACAGCCTCGGCCACGCACAGCTGGGCGTCCGGTTCCACGAAGTGCCCCAACCCGCCGGGCACCACAACGAGATTTTCTTCCACAGCCAACGCTACGGTGAAGTGACCAGCCTCACCGGCCCAGGCGACATCTTGCTCTCAGGCAGCATCGGCAACGCATACTTCAACACCCTCGAAGAAGACCCCGAAAACGACGACAAAATCGAAGTCACGGGCAACTACTGGGGCTGGGGCTACCACAACGGCTTCCCCGGCGACGTGGTCCCGCAAGCACTGTGGCGCTGGCAAATGTTCCTCCAACCCGGCCTCGAAATGGGCCTGGACTTTGACCTCAGCGGCGAAGGCACCGCCACATTCCCCTTTGCGACCACATTGCCCGTCCCCGGCGCGGTTCTCGCGGGAGAACTGTTCCACTGGGGCTACGACCCAGAAACCCAAGCGTGGACGCGCACCGTCATCGCGCAAATGGACACCGGCGCACCCCGCGACTTCACCGGCCCCGAAACATTCCAATTCACGTTCCCAATTGAAGCCGAAGCCGACGAGATTCCGTACCTCAAGGACGCATTCCTCGGCATGAACTGGAACCTCACCAGCACCCGCCCAAGCGGATTCACCGGCATCGAAGCCCCCCGCCTGCTCCCCGGAGGCACCATGACGCTTCCCATGTTCGAATACACCGACCCCGTGGACGAAGTGTTCCCCGAACTGGGCGCCGCTCGCATCCGTATGCAGAGCGACTTGGAACGGGCCGTCAACCCGGGCCGCAGCATCATCTTCGAAGGCGAACTCATGAACCACCAAGACACGGAGGACCAATTCACGTTCTCCCACGTGGGCGTGAACAAGGACTGGGTCACAGGCCTCCCCGCTGCACCAGTCAAACTCGGAAGCAACGAAGCCTACCCCTTCCAGCTCCTCATCACCGTCCCCGAGGACGCCGCCGACGGCGAACTCGCAGATATCGTCCTCACCGCCAAAGGCCAATCCGACGCCCGGGCACTCGTGCGCCTCGTTGCCAACGTGGACACATCCACCAACATCCCCGACGAAGGCCACCTCAAAACGGATGAAGTGGAAGAAAGCCCCGCAGCCCCAGTGCTGTTCGCAATGGTGGCACTCGCAGCCTTGGCGATGTTGAGGCGGCGCGCCTAAGCATCAAAGTTGACCGAACGTCTAGAAAAGAAGGGCCAAGGCCCTGACGGGCCTCGGCCGACTTCGCCCGGCTCTTCGAGCCGGTCAAAGATGCATGGGACAGGATGCGAACTTTGAGCACAAGCTCACAGGTCGGTGATTGTGCGTGCATTTTGACGAACAAAGAGAGAAAAAATGCATGCGACAGGATTCGAACCTGTGAAGCACTAAGCAGGAGATCTTGAGTCTCGCCCCGTTGGCCGCTTGGGTACGCATGCAGATTGCTTGCGGGGTATCTCCGGCCACAAAGGGGCCGTATTTAAGTCGTGCAGGAGTGGCGCGACCGTGGACGGCGTCCTAGCAAGATTCGGCGAAGTGGGCATCAAATCCCCTCCAGTGCGGAGGCAAATGCTTGGGCGGCTCCAGCAGAACATGGTGGATGCCGTGCAGCGGCGGGGATTGGACGCAAAAGTGTCCCTCCTCCACAGCCGGCTCTGGCTACAAGGCGACGACGTCCCCGGGCTTCTCGACATCGCCACCAAGACCTTCGGCGTCGTGAGTGCCAGCCCCTGCAAACTCATCTCCTCCGACATGGACGAAATGTGCGCCGAGGCCGCGAAAGAGGCCCTGGCTCACGAATGGGGCAGCTTTGCCATCCAAGCACGCCGCGAAGGCACCCACCAGTACAGTTCAAAGGACGTGGGCATGACCGTGGGTAGCGCCGTGTTCAACGCGGCCAAGGAAGCCGGACGGGACCCGAAAGTGGACCTTTCGAACCCTGACTTCGCGGTGAGCCTGGACATTCGGGACAACCGCTGCTACATGCACACCCAATCCTACGACGGCCCCGGCGGCCTGCCACTCGGGTCCCAGGGCCGCGTGATTTGCTTGATCAGTGACGCAAACAGCTTCGTGGCCGCGTGGCTCATGATGCGCCGCGGCTGCAAAGTCATCCTGGCCCACGCCGGCAACACGGGAAGCATCCCCGACATGGACGCGATCCAAGCATGGGGCGCCCCCGTGGACGTGGACTTGCTGCCCTTGTGCCAAGGCTTCGTAGAGAAACCGGTGTTGTTGCAAGCCGCCTGGGAGCTTGGAAAGCGCCTGCGCGCCGACGCGTTGGTGCTCGGAGACGACTTGGACTCGGACCTCGTCGTCCTTCCAGGCGTCCCCATCCTGCGACCCACCTGCGGACTCGCCCCTGCGGAAATCGAGAAACTCATGGCCCGCATTGGCCTCGAAGACGACGACCCAGAGCACATCTTCGCCTCGTCCACGGAAACAGTGGAATCGGTTCTCAGCATGCACCGCGTGGTGACCTGTTGATTCTCATCGCGGGCGCAGGAGCCATTGGCCAAATGGTCGCGGCACGACTTGTCCTGTCCGGGCAACCGGTGCAATGCTTGGTGCGGGACCGATTCGTCACACCGCTTCAAAATGCCCGCGTGCATGGAAAAACCGAGTACGAAGGGCCACTCGATGCGGTGACGGAACCCGCCGGCCCGTACGACATCATCATCATCACCGCCAAGGCGCACCAAACCCACGAAATCGCCGCCCAATTGCAACCCCACCTCGCCCCCGACGGCACCGTGGTGAGCATCCAAAACGGCCTTGGGAACCAGCAAAAACTGGAACGATTTTTCGACGCGGAACAAGTGGTGGTGGGCCTCACAAGCCAAGGCGCGACCATTCAGGAGCCTGGCGTGGTGTACCACGCCGGACTTGGACCAACCAAACTGGGTGGGCCGCGGGCGGAGGCAATCGCGGAACTGCTTGCCCCCCTGCAACCCACCGTCCACGAGGACATCCGGGAACAAGTGTGGACGAAGGCCATTGTGAACGCCGCCCTCAATCCCCTTGGAGCCATTTTTGGTTGCAAGAATGGCGAGGTGTACGCGGACCCTGATCGTCGGGCGCTTGCCAAAGCCATCACGGCGGAATGCTGGGCGCTTGCAACGAAGGCCCGCGTGGACATCCCCGACCCTTGGCCCGCCGTGGAGTCCATCATGCAAATGACTGCGGACAACAAATGCAGCATGTTGCAAGACGTGGAAGCGAAGAGGCCCACGGAAATCGAGCAAATCACGGGGCGCCTGGTGCGGCTTGGCGAGTTGCTGCTGGTTTCCATGCCAAAAAACGACTACGTGTACGGTCGATTGAAGGATTTGGAACGATCATATCTGGGGAGCGACAGTGAAGAAATGGCGTTTCTCGAGTTGGAGTGGGCCCGGGACCCGTTCTAAAGGAAGCGCTCCCCGACTGCTTATCCTCTCTGAGCGCCAATAAGAGTACATGCACGCGCCGCAAGCCCCTGTGCAAAACCTGTTCGGTGTTTACACCGCCTACGGCCACGCCGAGCCAGACAAACCCCGCAAGGCGCCCCGATGGCAAGCCCTGATGGCTGTGTGGTTGATTCTCAAAAGTTTCCGAAAATAGGGAGAAGAATTGGGAAAAGGACGCGGCTTGAACGCGGGTCTAGCCAATGGTGATGGTCAGCGTGGCTCCGGGAGTGTCGGGGGTCCACATGAGGACGCATGCAGCGCCGGCGGGCACCTTGCCCGATTCGTCGCCGTCTGCTGCGAAGGGTTCGCCAACGGCGGCCCCAGCATCGCAACTGTCGCGGAACACCAAGTCGATGTTGCCATTTGAGGTGGCAGTGAATGGTGCGCCAGCGTAGACGCCTGGGACTTCGGCGAAGACCGAGTCCACGCCGCTTTCGCCCGCGCGGTACCCTGCGCCAGTGTTGGCGCCAGCAGCGGTGCATTGTGGGCACGCCGCTTGGGAGGTTCCCGTGATGACCAATTGTTCAGTGTACGCAGGAGGAACAATTTTGGCTTCCAGCGTCAACGTGGTGTTAGCGTACGTGCCAGCGGCGCCGTCATCCACGAGGACGCTGATGTTGTAGGTACCTGCGGCTTCGTACTGATGCGAGATGGTGGCGGGGAATTCGCTGCCGTCGCCTTCAGGGGAACCGTCGCCATCCGCGTCAAGTGACCAGAAAAGGAAGTCCCCGTCGGGGTCGCTGGCGTTGATTTCGAAGTGGACGAGCCAGGGGTCGTCCATGGATTGGTTCAGCGCCACCGAGACTTGCGGGGGCGTGTTGGTGGTTTCGTTGGTGGTTTGGTTGCCACCCACGTCGCCGCTTTCGCTTGAAGATTGGCTGGTGGACGCATCCGTTGGTTCCTCGGAGACGCACCCTGCGAGGGCAAGTGTGCAAAGCAGCACTGCGACGAGGAACTTCATTCCCATTCCACCGTTGCTGGAGGTTTGTCCGTAATGTCGTACACGACGCGGTTGACCTTGTCTTTGAGGTCCGGGTGGTTGGTGATGCCACGGCTGATTTTGCCGAGGACACTGAAGGGAATTTCTGTGGCGGTTGCCGTCATGGCGTCGAAGCTTTGCACGGCGCGGACCGCAACGGTTTCTCCGTAGGCACGCAGGTCGCCTTGTACGCCCACAGTGGGGGTGTTGGTGAGGACTGCGAAGTATTGCCAGGGTTTCTCCATGAGTCCCGCGGCCACGGCTTTCTCCACTTCGGTTTCCATGATGTGGCACGCTTCACGGGCAATGTGGACGCGTTCCGGGGTGAGTTCGCCAATGACACGCACGGCGAGGCCGGGGCCGGGGAAGGGTTGGCGTTGTGCCACTTCGATGCCTTGGTATTCGGCAACGGCGCGCACTTCGTCCTTGTACAAGTGGTACAGGGGTTCGCACAGTTCCATTTCCATGTCGTCGGGGAGGCCGCCCACGTTGTGGTGGCTCTTGATGGTGTCACGGTTGCCGCCGCCGGATTCAATCCAGTCGGGGGCGATGGTCCCTTGCACGAGGACGGTGGCGCCGGTTTTCTTGGATTCCCGTTCGAAGATGCGGATGAATTTTTCACCGATGATCTTGCGCTTGTCTTCGGGGTCGGTGACGCCTTTGAGCGCTTCGAAGTACTCGTCTTCCGCGTGCACGGCGGTGAGGTTGAGGCCCATGCGTGCGTACATGGCTTCCACTTCGGCGGATTCATCCTTGCGCATGAAGCCGGTGTTGACGTAGATGGCGTGCAGTTGGTCGCCGATGGCTTCCTTCACGATGGCAGCGGCCACGGTGCTGTCCACGCCGCCACTTACGGCGATGACGGCGGTTTTGTCGCCGACTTGCTTGCGCACGGCTTCAATTTGTTCTTGGACGAATTCCTCAGCGTTGAACAGCATGGGGTCTCAGGGTTGCCGACTTGGGGGTCCGTTTTAAGGGTACGGCCAAAAGGGGAGTGGAACCCGGATGGATTCACGCAGGATTGATTGGAACCAAAAATGGGAAGAACCGGAAGGGAAGAGGGCGAAGGAAGGGCGGAGGTTGGTTGGGGTGGGGGCCTTATGCCATTTCGGTGCTGAGGCTGGCGTCGTCGGCCAACACTTTCTCAGCGGCGGCGGCGCGTTGGGCCACCAAGCGAGCAGCGAGGGCTTCGTCGTTGGCCGCGAGGATTTGTGCGGCGAGGAAGCCTGCGTTGTCGCCGCGGTCCACGCCGACGGTTGCGACGGGGATGCCAGGGGGCATTTGGACGATGCTCAGGAGGCTGTCGAAGGGCACTTTGCCGCCGACGGGGACACCAATGACGGGCTTGGTGGTCATGGCTGCGATGACACCGGGGAGGGCGGCTGCGACGCCGGCCATGCCGATGAACACTTTGGCGCCGCGTTCTTTGACCAGTTCTTCCACGTAGGCTGGGGTGCGGTGGGCGCTTGCGACGTGCAGTTCGTTGCTGACTCCAAGACTGTTGAGGGTCTTGACTGCTTTTTCGCCGATTGCGAGGTCGCTCTTGCTGCCCATGAGGATCATGACGTCTGCCATGTGGGGGGCCACAAACTGGGGTTAAAAAGTGCTACGCGAATTGGTTGGCCCCCATCCCGCGACTGTCTGCATCTAGGCGGTGTGGTTTTTGCAGGCAGTCTCCGCGAAAATGCACGTTCCTTGGGCCCGGAAGGCAACTTGTTCGGCGTGCTGCAACCCGGGGACGGTTTGCCCCAATCTTAGAACTCTTAGAGCCGCTTTTGCATGTACACGGGCGCCCTGCAGGGACTGCTGTCCCCTTCGATGACCTCGAACCCGATGGAGGCGTACAATGCCTGGGCCTCCACCATGGTTTCACTGGTGTCCAGCCACATGTTCACGTAACCGAGGCGTTTGCCTTCCCGGATGGCTGCGTTTGCCAATTTGCGACCCACGCCGGTACCGCGGGCGGTTTTTGCAACGAAGAGTCGCTTCATTTCACACGTCGCAGCGTCTCGTTTCTTGACGCCAACCACGCCGTGCACCACGCCGTCATCCATCGCAGCCAAAAGTGCCCCCGTCGGGTGCTGGAAGCCGGTTGGCAAGGCGTCCGCTTCCGCCGCCAGGTCTTGGTCTCCCAGTTCGCTCGCGTAGTGCTCCGCGTACTCCAGCCAGAGCCGTTTCACTTGCCGCAGGGCGCCGTCCGTGTCCACGTTGAACACCATCATCAACCGGCAACCGCCCCGGCTCCTTGAAATGCTGCCGCACCAGTCCTCCGCCGTGGCCTTCGACGTCCAAGACAACCTTTTCTTGCTTCCCGGACCCGTGAAGATGCACCCCCGCGTCTTGCAAGCCATGGCGCAACCCGCCATGGCGCACCGCAGCCCCGAATTTGGCGACGTGAACGCGCGCTTGTTTGCTGGCTTGCGGAAACTGTTCGACACCAAGCACGTGGCGGTTCTCGCGGGCAGCGGCACGGCTGGCATGGATGCGGCCGTGAGTGGCTTGGTGCACTGGGGCGACAAGGCGGTTGGCTTGGAGAACGGGAAATTCGGAGAGCGCATGTCCGAATTGGCGGCCCGGTACGCCGGCGACAGCGCCGTGACCCTCAGCACTCCGTGGGGCGGCGGGTTCGGCTTGGACGCAGTGGAGGCACAGTTGCAAGAAGGCGCAACAAGCGTCTGCTTCACCCTCAACGAAACCAGCACCGCCGTGATGAACCAAGGCAAAGAGATTGCCGCGTTGTGCCGAAAATACGACGCCCTCAGCATCGCCGACACCATCACCGCAACCGGCAACGTGCCCGCTCCCATGGACGAATGGGGCCTGGACGTGAGCATCGTTGGGAGCCAGAAATGCATCGGCGGCCCCAGCGGCTTGAGCTTCGTGGGCGTCAGCGAACGGGCCTACGAGCGACTGGACTCCCCTTCGTACTACCTGGATTTGAAGAAGCACATCGACCGCGCTGAGAAGGACAACCAAACGCCGTACACCGCAGCCGTGCCCTTGCACTTGGCGTGCGTGGAAGCGCTTGACATGGTCTTCGAAGAGGGCCTGGAGGCCCGGTTTGCCCGCACCAAGCGCCTCGCAAAGGCTTGCCAAGCAGCGGCGGAAGCAGCGGGCCTGGAACTCGCCGCGCAGGATGGGTTCCGCAGCGACACCGTCACCAGCATCCGTTACCCCGACGGCGTGAAGGACGCAGACATTCGGCCCCTGCTCAAAGACGAGTTTGGCGTCGTGGTGGCCGGCGCGCAGGCACAATGGAAGGGCGACGTGTTCCGGATTGGACACATGGCCTCCACCACCTGGGCAGAGCTGGCCGGTGGCTGGGCAGCCATCGAAGCAGCGTTTGGGCGCATTGGCAAGCCGTTGCCAAAAGGTGCCGCCGTGGCCGCCATGCTGGACCATGCATAACTCCATAAGCCGCGAAGCGCAGTTTCTCACATGAGCCGATGGTTGCAACGGGAGTCCACGGAATGGGTCGAAGAAGGCATCATTGATTCCTCCCAGCGGGAGCGAATTCTCGCCCGGTACAGTGACGCGGGTTGGCAACAACAAGTCCTGAGCCTCCTGGCAGGGTCTGCCATTGGCGCATCCATCATCGCCATCTGGGCACTCTTGGTGTTCGAAATGAACCTGACCACCCTCGAAGACGGCTGGTCAGCCACCCTCTTCTTCTTGGCCTTCGCCTTGCCCTTGCTTGGTTTCGGCATCGTGACGCCAAACGAGCGCCTTGGGCGACCCGCGGTCCTCGCCGGCCTCATCCCCCTACTGGTCTCCACGCCAATCGGGAACGCCGACTGGTACCCCTGGGTGGTCCTTGCGGCCCTTGGCGGAGCATTCGCTGCAACCTTCAAGACGAACCTTCGCGCCGTCCTCATCGCCGCCGCCATCAGCATCGTCCTCCCCATGGCCACCATGGACACAATGGACGACCGCCCCGCTATGATCACGTGGTTCCTGCTTGCCGCAGCAGTGTTTGCAGGGGCATGGCTCACGGACAAAGCATGGAGCCCTGCGGCGAAAGTCATCACTGGAGCCGGAGTCGCCGCAAGTTGGCTCGCGGTTGTCATTGAGCTCCTGGACTTCAACTTCGACGGCAGCGTCAGCCTCACCTTCAGTGCGGGCATGCTTGCCTTGGTTGGCTTGTCCGTGTGGCAAAAGGAATCCGGGCCCACGTTGTTGTTTGGCCTCGCTTTGACCATTGGGTTGATTGCCTTCGCGTTCGAGTCCGGCGGCCCCATCGCGGGGGTCATCGCCCTTGTGGCCTTGTCCGCTGGGTTCTTGTTTCTCAGCTTCCGTAAACGGTCGTGAAGCGCCTCGGCTTGCTGGTCATTGGAGACGAAATCCTCGCCGGCCACACCCAGGACACCAACACCCACTGGCTCGCCCAGCAATTGAAGCCCATGGGCATCCTGTTGGCCCGGGTGGAGGTGTGCACGGACGAACTCGGGGATTTGCAGTCGTCCATGCGGCGTTTCCTCTTCGACTTGGACGTGGATTACGTCATCACCAGTGGCGGACTGGGGCCAACCCCGGACGACCGCACCATGGAAGCGCTTGCCGCCGTATTGGGCGTGCCCTTGGAACTGCGGCCAGAACACGAGGCGTGGATGCACGCGCGAGCAAAAGCTGGGTATGAACGGGGGCGGTACGACTCCCCCGAACCCGGGCCTGGCGTGTTGAAGATGGCGAAACTGCCAGCTGGAACGGAACCCATGCCAAATGGAGCCGGCACGGCTCTGGGTTGCATCGCGCACCACAACGGTCGGCAACTGTTCACTCTCCCAGGCGTCCCAAAGGAATTCCAACGCATGTTCTTGGAAGCCATCGCGCCACGACTGGAAACCGCCACGCCGCTCCACACGGAGGAACTGGTGCTGTACAGTTACGAGTCCCGGTTCTACGAAGCGCTCTGCGAATTGGAAGCGGCTTTTCCATCTGTGACACTTGGCTCGTACCCCATGGAGGGGTACATGGTGGTGCGCGCCACGGGCCCCCAACAAGACGCCGCGGCGCTCATCGAACGGATGCGTGAAATTGGGGCAGCGTTTCTGCAAAAACCGTGAAGCTCCTCGCACCGTTCCTGTTTGTCACCCTCGCTCTCTCTGGCTGCGCTGAACTGGATGCATTGCTCGAAGACCTGGAGGGCGCCGAAACCCGCGAACCTCTCCCCGGCGGCCAATTGGTGGTGCACTACGTTGACGTAGGACAAGGCGACGGCGTCATCTGGGAACTCCCCGGCGGCCAATTCGTCGTCGTGGACTGCGGCGACGTGACCGGACCCGACGACAGCCCCATGGTGGATGCGTTGCAGGGTCTAGGTTTGGCCAAAGGAGACTCCATTTGGGGGTTCATTTCCAGTCACGGCCACCGCGATCACATCGGCGGCTGCGACGAAGTGTTTGACGCGTACAAAATTGAACGCATCTACGAAACCTGGTACGGCGGCAGCGACCGGCCCACGTCGTACAAGCGGTTCCAAGAAAAAATCGAAGCGGAAGTGCTCCTTGGTGCGCAACTGTACAGCCTCGGCGACGGACCCGCCGCCATTCCATTCCAGCAAGGCGACGTGATTCCCCTTGGCCAAGACGGCATCACGGCCCAAATCCTATGGCCGCCGGCACAGGCGTCGCGCTGGGACTACATCGCCGAGCATTCCATCGTGGTGCGGCTGTCCGCTGGCGGAGTGGACTTCTGTTTCCAAGGCGACATTGAACTGGGGGAAGAGGAGAAACTGGTCAACAGTGGCTTCGACGTGGATTGCGAAGTGTACCTCGCCGGGCACCACGGTTCCAAGTATGCAAGCGGTGAAAACTGGCTTGCGGCCATGAGTCCAGAGCACACGGTGGTGAGCTTTGGCAACAACGGCTACGGGCACCCCACGGATGACGCATTGTGTCGCATCGCCGCAGTGGGTTCACAGATCTACTTCACGTACGGGGAAGACGTGGAAGTGGCCACGGACGGCGTCAACATCACCGTGAGTGCCGCGCCACAGACCGTGACCGGCTGCTAACTCGCTACTTGGCTTCTTCTTGGCCGTGTGGCAGGAAGGTGTCGTACTCGGGCGTGGCGTCTTCGCTGCCGCCGAGGGACGATTGCACTTGCGTGTACAGGTCCGCCATGCCTTCGTCTTCCACTGCGGTCACGGCGACCAAGTGGTTCTGCAGGCCCATGGTTTCCAGGAGGCGCGTCACTTGCGCACTCATTTCCCGACTCATGCTGGGTTCCTCGGCGAGCACGTCGTTTTCCAACGTCATGGGGTCTTCGCCCCAGGCTTGGATGATGTGCAAGGATTCCTCGTCGATGAGGTCGCGCTTGGTGAGCGTGTGGACCATGGGTTGGTTGAACCGGAATTGCGTGGTGGCGGCCAGCATCATTTGGCTGGTGAACCCGGTGGCAGTGCGTGCCAAGTACGGATCGAGGCAGTAAATCAAAGCGCTTTGTTCGGGCGCAATGGATTCCACGATGAGTTTGCCGCTGAGGCGGAACACGAACAATTCCACTTGGCCGGGCGTGTCGATGAGGACCATGTCGGCGCGGTAGGTTTGGATTTCATCAATGAGGTCCGGAAGCTGCAAGGCAATCATGTCTGCGGCAGCGATTTGGGCACCGTTTGGTCCAAGGCCGTGCTCTTCCATCACCGTTGGCAGGTCAATGGTTTCCCGGATGTCCACGTCCGGTTGGTACGGCAAGGCTTCCGCGCCGGGATCCAGGTTGACAAGCAACGTGGTCAGGCCGTTTTGCTTGCACCAGCGGTCGTATGCGGCCACCAGAGTGGACTTGCCTGCGCCGGCTGTGCCGACGAAATACATGTGAATTGGATTCTCAGCCATACCGTACCTGATTCATGTGGTCAATGCGCTGTTGAATAAGGCTTGCCGTGCCGATGTCGTGTCGAACCACGAGGTCCCCTTCCACGGCGGAGAGTCCCTTCTCGGCGATGGCTTCGGCTTCTGCGATGGTCGCCCCTTCTCCGAGGACGGCGAGGGTGCGGCTGCCGAGGGTCACAAGGCCGTCTTGGTCCTCGATGCTCGCGTAGTACGCGGTTGCGCCGGTTTTCTGTAGCACTGCTTCGTGCACTTGCACGGGGGTGCCAACGGCGGGGGTGCCGTCGCCGTACCCTTCGGGGACGCAGTACTTGACCACGGTGGCGGCGGGACGGAACTCGAGGGTTTCCCCTGCCAATTCGCCGGCGGCCATCTTTGCCAGGAGTTGTGTGTAGTTGGATTCGAGGAGGTGCAGCACGTTCATGGCTTCGGGGTCACCAAAGCGCGCGTTCACCTCGATGACCTTGGGGCCGTTCCGGGTGAGCATGAATTGGCCATACATGGCACCCACGTACGGGCAGCCTTCGGCGCGGAGGGCATCCACGATGCCTTGCACGATGGCCACGGCGTCATTGTAGTCCCCTTCGTTCAGGAACGGCAGCAAGCCGTTTTCTTGGGAGTAGCTGCCCATGCCGCCCGTGTTGGGGCCCTTGTCCCCTTCGTACAGGCGCTTGTGGTCCTGGCAGGCGACCATGGGAAGAACGGTGGTTCCATCGGTGAGGGCCATGACGGTGTATTCCTCGCCAACGGCCAGTTCTTCGAATTGCAATTCGCCGCCACCTGCACCGGACTCGAAAATGGAACGAGCGTAGGCTTTGGCGCCATCCACGTCCCTGAAGTGGTCGCCGTACACTTGCACGCCTTTTCCGCCGGTGAGGCCGATGGGCTTGATGGCCCATACGGGGCCGTTTTCGTCCAAGAACGCGCAAGCGGCGTCCGCGTCGGAGAACGGGTGGAACCCAAGGCGGCCCGGGACGTTGTGTTTGTCCATCAGTTCCCGCATGAATTGCTTGTCCGTCTCAATGCGCGCGGCCGCCTTTGTGGGGCTGGCGCATGGAATGCCGGCCGCGAGAAACGCATCGCCGAGGCCCGCTTCTTCGGGGGCTTCGGGGCCGATGACGGCCACGTCTGGTGCAATGGTTTGCGCCCATTCAATGACCGCTTCAACTTCCGTTTCTTTCTGTTTGAAAATGGATTCGGCAATCTTGGCGATGCCGGGGTTCACGTGGTTCATGACCACGTGCAATTGGCCGCCGGAGCGAACAATGGCTTCGGCCATGGCGTGCTCGCGGGCGCCGCCACCCACCAAGAGGACCTTCATTGTGGCACTCCGAGAGCCGCCTTGGCTTCGGGTGTGTCAAGGAGCGTGCTGGCGGTGGCCAAGGGGTGAAGCTGCACTTGCATGGCTTCCATGGCTTCCCGGCCGCCCGACTCCCGGTCCACGACGACGCTTGCGTCGGTCACGACGGCGCCTGCCGCGCGGAGCACCTTGATGGCTTCCACGGTGCTGCCACCACTGGTGGTGACATCTTCCACCACGAAGACGCGCATGCCTTCCCGGAGGGGGCCTTCGATGCGTTTGCCGGTGCCGTGGGCGCGTTCGCCCTTCCGGACCATGAGGAGCGGGATGTTGGCAGCGAGGCTGACCGCGGTCGCGATGGGGACCGCACCGAGTTCCATGCCGGCAACGGCTTCGAAGTCCTTTGCCATGGCACCCATTTCAGCGCCAATGGCGCGAAGGGTTTCGGGGTCGGTCATTGCGGATTTGACGTCCACGTAGTAATTGGAAGTGGCCCCACTGGTCAAGGTGAACTCGCCGAATTTGACGGCGCCACAGCCAATGAGTCGATCAGCAATCGTTGCCATGGATTTGGGCACAAAAGAGGGGTAGAAAAAGGGGGGGATGGGCTATTGCTGGATTGTCATGGTGAGCTGGCCGCCTTCGAGGTAGTCGGCCATGTAGACACATCCTGCACCAGCTGGGACCGTGCCGCTGTCATGGCCTTCGCTGCCATTGAGGGCGACGGAGCTACTGGTTGATCCGCAACTGTCGCGGAACTCCACGTCCACATCGCCTCCGGATTGTGTGGTGTATGGGAAACCAATGGCTTCAGGGGGCAACTCCGCCCAGAAGCAATCGAGTCCATTGGAGTCAAGCCAGAAGCCAATGCATCCTTCCATACCAATCGCGTAACACCCTTCAACTGTGCCACATGCCGCTGCAACTTCGCCACTGATGACGATTGGTGGGATGACTGGGGCAGCGGACACGGTGAAGTTGATTCGGGATTCTGCGTAGTCCGTGCCATCGTCTGCCACGAAGACTGCGGTGTATTCCCCTGCCTGCGAGAATGTGTGGGTGTACTCGCCGGGGAGCGCGCCGAAGCCTTCCGTTTCTGGGGTTCCGTCGTTGTTCACGTCCAGGGTCCAGTCAATGAAATCAGGGTCGGAGAAGCCGGATGCCGTGAAATTGAACAGGACGTTCACGGGAGCCAATTCCGCGGGGACCGTGACGGCAAGCGTTGCCGTGGGGGGAATGGTTTGGTTTTCTTGTGGCCCTTCAGAGGATGAGCCACTACTGGAACTCGAACCGGTGCTGGAGCTGGAGCCGGAGCTGCTGCCGGAACTGGAGCCAGTGGAGCTGCCGGAGCTGCTTCCCGTGCTGGAGCTGGAGCTGCTGGTGCCTTCGTCGTCACCGGAATCGGTGCAGCCGGCGAGGGCCAAGAGCAGCAGGCTTAGGATTGCGAACCATACGCGCATGCGTTCACAGTCCCCCAGGTAGGTTAAAAAGGCTGAGGTAGGCGGATTGCCAAAACGTTGCCAAAGGCCCTAGATGAGCATCAAGTCGCCGCCGGTGCAGCCTTCCTTGTGCACCTCGGCAAGGCCTGGGCTTGGGTTTTCATTCCATTGCAGGCCGGGGATGCCGTTGTCTTCTGCGTAGAACCAGGTGCCGTCGGTTTGGTAGATGCCAACGCCGGCTTGGTTGAAGCCGAGCAACAAGAAGTCGTCTGCCCAGCAGAGGCCGTCATCTTCTCGGTCGCGGAGGTCGCCGTTTGCGATGAAGCTGAGTTTGGAGCCACGAATGGTGCCTTCTTGCCACATGAACACGCAGCCGGCGCCTCCGGGTACGGTGCCCGTTGCGGGTCCGCCGATGAAGTGTTCAATTTCGGCGCCGTTGCAGCTGTCTTGGAAGCTGATGCCGATGTCGCCTGCAGTGGATCCGGCCACGAAGGGGGCGCCCGCAATGTCTGCGGGGATTTCGAACCACACTGCGTCGATGCCTTGTTCGCCGGAAAGGTGGCCGATGGAGTTGTCCCAGCTGCCTTGTTCGCCGCCGCAAGCGGGGCAGGGTTCGGACACGATGCCTTCGCGAACCGTTGGGGGAATGGGTGGGATGTATTCCTCGATGGTCAGGTTGTGGGTGCCAATCCAGGTGTGTCCGTGGCCGGTCATGGTCAGTGTGGCCACGTATGCGCCGGGTGCGTAGAGCACAGTGAGGTTGAAGGGAACCAATTCGCCCGTGGCTTCTGGGGTTCCGTCGGAGTCTTGGTCAAAGGACCAGGAGAAGTTTCCACCTGCGGTGGCCACGTCGATTTCGTCCTTGAAGAAGTCGGCCTCGGTGCCGTTGAGGATGTAGTTGGCGGTCCAGTTGAAGAAGACTGGAGCGTTGTCGAAGCCGTCCGTGATGTTGCCGGTGAAGGTGCCGTTGATGCTGGTCACGTTCCAAACGGAGTGGTGCATGTCACCGTGGCTTTCACTGGTGGAGCTGGAAGAACCGCCAGAGCTAGAGGACGTGGAGGAACCAACATCTGGGTTGTCATCGTTGGAGTCACTACTAAGGCAACCGGCGAGGGCAACCACGAGCAACATTGCGAGTACGCGCTTCATACACGCCACGGACCGTTTCTGGGGATAAGCGTTGTTCCACAAATGACTCCGAAGAACGAGCCAAACGGCAGTCTCCCGAGGTTGTTTTCGGGTTGCGTTACAATCGTTCCACGGTATCCACGAGTCGCAGAACTTGGTTCACTGCGGCACGAAAGTTGGACAACTCGCGCCCCGTTACTGACACGTGCAATCCATCCTTGATGGTCAATGCGCAAGTGGTGCCTTCGGGCCCATCGGCCACTTCGAGCTCAATGGATTGTTGCAAAAGAAAAGCCTCGTCCTCCGAGCACGGGATGTGAATGGAAGCGAGCATGGAAAAGGAAGGAAGAGGATTACTCAGCTTTGAGCGTCTTGGCGATCGGTGGCCGTTCCTTGTAGAAAATCTTGGAACCGCAGTACGGGCAGCGAATGCCAATGTTTTGCGCATTGAATTCAACGCGCTTCTTGCAAACACCACACTTGTACGCCATGGTTATTCGTCCGCTCGGGAGAGTTTCTCAGTGATACCGCGCAGGGTCTTCTTGACTCCGCGGCCTGCACCGGTTTGTGGCAGGTAGGCGCCACCGGCGAAGGTGTGGTTGCACTTGCGGCAGGACCAGATGCCAGTGTCAGTGCGTTGGACGCGTTCTGCACCGCAGCTTGGGCACTCGTGCTTGGCGCGTTGTACGCTTTCGACGGCCGCGATCTTCTTGCGAGCGAGGCCACCGTAACGGGCACCGTAACGGCCGGCGGATCCGACCTTCTTCGTGGAATTTGCCATAGGAATTGACTCCGATTCCCCGGCGGCAGACCCGCTGGGGTGTGTATTTCGCGCCAGTTGCACCCACACTTAAACGTTTAGGAAGGCCATAGGTGTGGCTTCAGGCGATGAGTTCTTCAATTGGCGCCCCCAATAAAGAGGCATGCACAAAGTCCGCTTGGCCGTCCTCATGCTGTGCCTGGCCTTTCCGCTTGCCCATGCGCAGACGGAGGCCACCATCACCACGACCGTGACGCCGGCGGATTACTACCTGCCCATGACGGTGCACCCGGATGAAATCCAGCCCGCCTCCCTCCGAGTGCAAGGAGAGATTCAATGCCAACCACTCACGGACGCCCCGATGGGATTGTCCCTTGTGTACGCTGGATCCACCATTGAAGGGCAGTACTCTGATGGGGAGAAAGTGATCTTCTTGAAGGTCGGTTTGGGAGACTTGAATTTGACGTGGAACCACGCGGGCAACAACCGCTACACCATCGACCAAACCTTTGAGGTGCCGCTGCACCGAGATGGCATCCCTCCGCAGGACGTCTACAGCTCCAACCGCTGGGACTCTGCACAACTGGAACAACAAGGTACGCCTCGCTGCGACCCACAGGGCTACTTTTGGAACGTGGATGACCATTTCTTCAACGTAACCGTGGAGGGCTTCGGTGAGATTGAGGACAACTCCAGCTCCGGCTTCACCAAGGAAGCACCATTCCCCGTGAGTTTGGCCTTGGCTGCCCTTGTGGCACTGGCCTTCGCGAAGCTGAAGTAGGCCGCGAGCCACCCAGAAGGCTTTCGCGAAGCAACCCGCAAATGGTTGCGCGCGTCGCCAAATGAGGTTGGTCAAAAACAGGGAAGAAACAGAATGGGAAAAGGAGGGGAAAAGGAACGAAGTCCAGAACTATGCCTTGATGGCTGCTTGGATCTTCGCGTAGATTTCCTTGCCTTGGCGCTCGGCCTCGCGGCGCAATTCCTTGCACTCCTCGAGGGTCCAGCTGCCAAATCCACCCTTTTGGGCGGCGCGCAGGTTTCCAGCGGTGTCAACGCCCACGGTGATGCGGGTGTCGCAAACCAGTTCTTCGTACAAGTCGGGGTCAACCAGGATGTTGCCGTTGATCTTGGCGAAGGTGGTGCTGAAGGTGGCGTTTTCCATGACGAGAGGCAGCGGTTGCGGCTTCTTGCTCACGTCGCGGCCAGTCTTGGGGCACGTTGCGGGCAGTTCGGCGCACAGGACTGCCGCGAGGGCGGCGATGCTGCAGGCGTCAAACAAGTTGCCGTCGTAGTCCAAGATGTGCAAGTCGACGAAGACACCCCAAACGGCTTCTCCTTCCACGATGCACAGCTTTTCCATGTCAATGATTCCGGATTCGCGAAGGCTGCGGTCCGTCACGCGGGCCAACTCAATGGCTTGGATGCGGGGCGGGCCGGCTTCGAAGTTGGGGCTGGCCATGGGGCACATTTCTGCGCTGGTCATGAAGTTGCCACGGTTTGCCGTGTCGTTGTACGGCGTTTCCACTTGGCACTTCACACCGGCCAGGACCTTGGTGTTTCCGAGGGTGACGTAGGCGCTGCCGTTGGCCTTGTCCACGTAGTTGACCTCAATGGTCATGTCGCGGTACTCGTTGAAGGCACGGTCGGTTTCCCGCTTGCCGTTCTTCAACAGGTTCGCGATGAAGTCGCGCTTCAAGGTGCTGACTTGGTTGCGTTCCATTTAGGCAACCTCCACGTTGTCTTCGGCGGCTTTGGCTTCGAAGCGGCGGCGCAAGGCGTCTCGTTGGGCTTCGTACACTTGTTCGCAGCCAATCTTGGCCATGTCCAGTGCTTCTTCGTATTCCTCAGGGGTCAAGTGGCCGTCCATTTGGAACAGCACAACTTCGCCCGTGGTCATGTTGATGGCAATCGGCACATCCGCTTCACCGTAGTTGTCCTCGGGTTGATCCAAGTCCACGATAACGGCGCCGCCGGCTTTGCCGGAAGCACAAGCGGCCACGAGGCCCTTCATGGGGATGCCTGCGTCTGCGAGGGCAACGGTTGCGGCAGCGAGGGCTGCGCAACGGGTACCGGCGTCTGCTTGCAACACTTCCATTTGGATGTTGATTTCGCCGCGGGGGAATTGCTCGGTCAGGATGACGTTTTCAAACGCGTCACTGATGACCTTGCCAATTTCTGCGCTGCGGCGGTCGGGGCCGGGGCGCTTGCGGTCACTCACGCTGAACGCGGCCATGTTGTACCGAGCCACGACGACCGCCTTTTGGCTGTCTTGGAACCGGCGAGGGTTGTACTCGCGGGGGCCGTAAACGGCTGCCATGATCTTGTTCTTGCCCCATTCGAGGTAAGCCGATCCGTCGGCGCGGTGCAGGACGCCCGCTTCGATGTGAATGGGGCGAATTTCGTCTTTCTTTCGGCCGTCCGTGCGGAGGCCTTTCTTGTCAATGAGTTCGATTCCGGGGTTAACGCCCATGTTATTCTTCCTCCTCAAATGCGAGGTCGCCGTCGACGCCCCCGGGTTTCTTTTCTTCCAGGAACGCGCGAACGCGGTCCGTCAAGCCGGGCAGGTGTGCCTCGGCTGCGATTTTGCGAATGACTTCCTTTGCAATGAGAACCTCTTCGGGTTCACCATTGACCCAGACGCGTCCGTTTTGGCCAACGAAGAGCCAGCATTCCACGTACGTCTTGATGAGGTTCAGCATGGAACCATTCTTGCCGATGATGCGGGCCACCTTCACGGGGGCAATTTCCAGCATTTCGCCACCGTCAAGTTTCGTGAGATTGCGGTCTTTGAGGGTGCATTGCACCTTCTTTTGCTCGTCCACGAACAGCACTTTGCAGAGCACGGCGTCGCCGGGGGCGAGGTACTTGGCGGTCTCGCCAAAGTCCACGCGCCATGGGGCTTCGCTCACGTGCATGGGTGCGTCCCAGGGAGCGTTGATGTCCAGGATCCAGTTGCCGGGGTTGCATTCCGCAACGATGCCGACCACGGTGTCGCCTGCTTTTGGCATGTACCGTCCGTTGAACGGGATGACGCCTACGCGGCCGCGGCTTTCCTGCTTGTAGCCGCTTTGCACGGCCACAATGTGGTCCCCGACGCGTTCTGCGCCGGAGCCAGGTTTCATGTCTTCACTCGAGGCGATTTTGTCGCCCACGAGGATCAGTTCTCGTTTCATGTTGTCTCCTAAATGATGCGGGTCTCGACGGACCCTTGTGTGACGCCGTTGAGGCGGTCGTAAACTTCCGTTTGGGCTCCAGCGGGGATTTCCAGGACGCATACGAATGCGCCGTCCGCTTGCCATTCTTCTTTCTTCACGTCTCCAAGCGTCCGCACCACGCCGTAGGCGGGGCCGGTGTGCTCGGCGGGGATCTTGATGGCCACTTTGATGCGCTCGAAGGCAATGGGCAGCAACGGTT
>JBMZMP010000005.1:0-3065 GCA_049619235.1 Thermoplasmatota archaeon | reverse complement strand
CGGTTTGAGTCGCTTCATCGCCTCATGCACTTGGTCTTCCACGCGGCGCAGTGGGTCGGCGCGCCATTTTGCCTCCGTGAGGGCCCGCTCGATGCGGTCCACGGGGTGCGGGTTCTTGGTTTGCGGGTTCCAGGCTTCCCGGGCGATGGTGGCGATGATGCGTTTGTGCTTCGACTCCAGCATGCGCTTGCGTTGGTCCTGCGTGAGTTGGATTTCCCCTTCGTCCAGGATGCGGCGGGCAATCACGGCGACGTCCGTGGTTTCGAACGCCTCCTGCAATTTGTCCTTGGGGGCACGTTCCCCCTCAGACCAGTCCACGAAGACGTCGTCCACGGCGAGGATTTCCGTCACATCTGTGTCCGGTTGGTCGCCGTTGACCCAGTGCTCCGATTCCTCTGGATCCACGAGGATTTCAAAGGTGGTGCCGAAGCGGGCAAGGCGCGCCACCACTGCGTCGTCCAGTGAGACCATTACTTGCCCTCGAAGGCGTCCACGCGTGCACGCACCTCATCAACCGGGAGCTTCTGGAAGGACTCCTCCCCGTTGACGAACGCGATTTCCAATGCGTCGCCGTTCAATTTGCCATCGGTGGCCTTGTGGAGTGCCTTCAAGCCAAGCTCGATGGCGCCATCCACGTCCAAACCGTCCTCGAAGTGCTTCTCGAAGACCTCCATGGCAGCGTTCCGGCCGGAACCCACGGCGGCGGCCATGTATTCAATCAACGCGCCACTGGGGTCCGTTTCGAACAAGTGTGCACCGGAATCGTCCATGCCCGCAAGCAGCAGCGCCGTGCCGAAGGGGCGGGCGCCACCGAATTGGGTGTGGGACTGTTTGAAGTCACAGATTTTCTTCACCAAGGTCTCGACGGGAATGCTCTCGTCGTAGGTCACGCGGTTCATTTGTGCGTCCATGCGGGCCCGGTCCACGAGGGCACGGGCATCCGCCACGAGGCCGCTGCTTGCGCAGCCGATGTGTTCGTCAAGGACGAAGATTTTCTCGATGGATTGTGGCAGGGCGAGGCGGGAGGCCACGCGCTTGTCCACGAGCAAAACGACGCAGTTGTCGCCCCGAACGCCGACGGCAGTGGTTCCACGCTTGACAGCTTCACGGGCGTATTCGACTTGGAACAAGCGGCCGTCGGGGGAGAAAATCGTCGTCCCACGATCGTACGCTTGCGCTGGATTTTGTTGCATATTTGTTCACCATTGGTGAACCGCAGGGTGTCGCCGGAGCCGATATCGTGGTCCTTGGGGACAACCTGCATCCCCACTGGGGATTTTGGTTCTCTAAGAGTGGCGAGCACACCCCCATAAAAAGGATTGACGCTAAATGTGGGGACTCGCAGTGCCCATTGTGAAGGACCACGGATTGAAGGCGGAAGAACACCTCCAAAAGGCCCTCGAGGGCGACCAACCCTGGATCCACGTCGCCTCCGCAGGCATCCACGCATTGCTGCACGTCAGCGACACCATTCGGCACGGACTCCGCGACGTCGTGTACGAACTTCGGGACTAACCCCACTTTAGTCCACTAGAACAGGCATTGGCCTGCACGAATTCACTTCATGTAGCACGTGCACTGGCCCGTTCAATGAACGTACTTGAACCACGCCAATGGCAACATCCCCAAGAGGGATATCATGAAAACGACCAAAAAAACCAGTTTGATGATGGCTTGCCTGCTAATCGCAGTTGGTGGAGTTTCCGCCGCAGATGCAGACATCTACGCATCCGACAGCAAATGCAACAACAATGGAATCGTGGTCCAAGTCACGGTCACAGGCAACAACAACTACGAGTGCGAGGCCAACACCATGTACTGTGACAATACCACGGGTGCAGGGGCCGGTGCAGGAGCCGGCGGCCCTTCTCAAAGCAATGAAGCCGGTGCCGAAGCGGGTGCAAGCGGACGATGCAACCAATACAATGGCGGCTACATGAGCTGCTCCTCCGTGTACAGTGAACAACATTGCACGAGGGAACCCGACATCGGATCCTGAGCCACGTGAGTCATTTCCTCCTCCCCCTTACCCCATTTCCGGAGTCTTTGCTATGCTGTACAAAAAATCAAATCAAATCATGCTATTCTTCCTGCTTTCACTTGCATTCAATCCCGCGGGTTCCGCCCAAGTGGGGGACGCAAGCGTTTTGCCAAACCCGGAGGATTGCGTCAACAATGGGGTGCTGATTCAAATCTCCGCGAGTGGCTCTGAGTATGGCTGTGAAGGAGTCTGCACAAACAACGGAATCGTCATTCAATTGTCTCCCCGGGCGAACCACAGTTGCGGCGAATGCGCAAACAATGGCATCATCGTTGCTGGCCCGGGGCAGGGTTGCTACCGCGATTCACTCCCCATGATCTGCCTGCAAGAAACCTGCACGCCGAGCAATCCTTGTAACCACCATTGCCAGGCCTCGGAATCCGAGGAAAAAATTTGCACCCTGTACCTGTATCTTTCTAGGCCAGAAGTGTACTGCGCCCACGCAGAAGATTGTGCTATACTGTCAAACACGGGATGCTGGACCGTTCGGCTTGCCTGCACACTTGGCCACAACCAAACCCGTGTTGTTGAAGAAGCCAAACGGTTTGGAATTCACTGCATGACCTGGGACACGATGCCAACCCCCCGGCTGGGGGAGTCCGGATGAAGGCCTCTGTTACTTCGTGGGTGGCCATCATGCTTGTGTTGTCCTTGGCCGGATGCACCGACAACGAAAACAACGCAAATGCCCAAAACTCAAGCGAGGTCGAATTGGCCCACAGTACACCCACACCAGAACAGTCGCACCACTGGAACACTGCTGGAGAGGAAACTGTGACGTTTGAGATCAACGTATCCGGAAGCTACGTCCTTCGAGCCCACCACCAAGACGGGGCCACCCTAGCGATTCAAGTTGGAAATGTAGGCGAGCAAAATTGTTCCCGGCAACAAATGGGCCCCTTCGTGTCCTCAGGCGGCGGCTCCATTGTAGATTCGACGACCTGTACGTTTTCGGATCCCGGAAAGCTCGTTGTTGCAATTGTAGGAAACTCCTCGGGCAAGCTCACCTTCGCCCACACGACCC
>JBMZMP010000004.1:20206-28517 GCA_049619235.1 Thermoplasmatota archaeon | reverse complement strand
AGGGATGCAGCAAAACAATTGCCCGCTGTGGAAGGTGGTGAAATGGTACGTATCGTTCAGGAAGAGCCCAGATGTTACAACTCCGTCAGTGAAGAGGCCGAAAGGGGGCTTCAAAACCTTGGTGGTCGCAGTACCTCCTTCAGTGCGAAACACTGCAGGGCGTGTTGATTCTTGGGCGCCCCAGTCGGGGCTTGGACCGTTGATTTGACCAAACGCGACGTTGGATTCGCCCTCGACGACACCGTAGATGGACGCGCCATCGATGGTGAGGCAGCAATCAATTGCAATCTCCGAAATGGATGGGCTTGTTTCTGGCGGCGCGTCTTCCACCGTCTGGTTTGGCGCTGTGCATCCGGCTAGCAAGAACGCCAGAAGGATTGCCATTTTCATGGTTCGCGACTGGTGAGTGCCCTAATAAAATTGGATGGAACAACCCCTGGCCTATTTTGCCCCAGCCAGCACGAAATGTGCCAACAACGCTTCGATTTGGATGCGTTCGTTGGCCCCTTCAACCATGCGGAATTCGATTTCACCGGTCTTGTCGATGAGTTCCACTTTTTTGCGGTCTGGGATGGGGAGGTCGAAGATGGTGCGGTGCATTTGCCGAATGACGTCTTCGCCGCTGAGCCCGTAGTCGATGAGCAACCCGTCGAGGGTGTCCCTTGCGCCGAGGAAGTCGCCGCCGAGTGCGGTTTCCATGAGCTTCTTGACCTCCTCTGGGCGGGCGGTACTGGTGGTTTTGTAGACCGCTTCCTCGTCCACGGTGCCGCCAAGCGTGGCTGCCACTTGCAGGGTGTTGACGGTTTTTCGAAGGTCTCCTTTGCTGACGAACACGAGGGCTTCCACGCCGTCGGCGGTGACGTTGATGGATTCCTTGGTGGCAATCTTGCGGATGTACGCCTTGATTTGGTCCGTGGTGAGGGGCCGGAAGCGGAACACGGCGCACCTGGACTGGATGGGGTCGATGATTTTGCTGCTGTAGTTGCAGCTGAGCACGAACCGCGTGGTTTGGGAGTATTTCTCCATGGTGCGGCGGAGTGCGCTTTGGGCGTCGTGGGTGAGTGCGTCGGCTTCGTCGAGGAAGACGATTTTGATGCCGCCGTGGACGGCGCTTCCAACCCGTGCGAATTCCTTGATTTTGCCGCGGACCACGCCGATGCCACGTTCGTCGGAGGCGTTGAGTTCCAGGAATCGGCTTCGCCAGTTTTCACCAAAGAGGTCCTTGGCCATGGCAATGGCGCTGGTGGTTTTCCCAGTCCCGGGGGTCCCTGCGAACATCATGTGTGGGACGTTGCCGTTGGCCACGTAGGCCTTCAGTCGGTTGATGGTTTCTTCTTGACCGACCACGTCATCGAGGGTGGCGGGGCGGTATTTTTCGACCCAAACGTCGTGCACGGCGGTCGCAATGGCGCCACGTTTAGAACGCTACGCTTGGCCCCAGCCCCATGCGTAGGTGATTTGGTTCAGGTTCGGGTGGCAGTTGAACACGGTCACTTCCAGGATGTCCCCCAGATTCATGTCCGCCATGCCTGCCTCTGTGAGGGTTACGTTCTCCCAGCGGCCGGGCCCTGCGCCGTGCATGATTCGCTCTCCGTTCCAGTGGACCACGAAGTCCACGTCGCCAAGGTTGGCCCTGTTTTGCATGGTCGTGAAGTAGAATCCCTGCAAGGACTCGATGGGCAATTCGAACGAGTGCTGCGCGTCGATGTCTGCTGGAACGACGCAGAGTCCCCCAAGCAGTTCGATGCTTGCTTGCCCGGCGCGTGCGTAGTTCACCGGCGTCAGTGGCTCGTAGACGATGGTGACGTTCGCGTGTGCCGTTGGGGCAGCGTCTCCTTTGCCGTCTGTGTAGTAGTGGCCAATGGAGACTGCGTAGGTTTGGCCGGCGCCAATGGCGAGGCCGCCGCGCGGCATTTCCATGTCGAAGTATGCAGTGACGGTTTCCGGGTTTTGGTCCGTGTGGTCAAAGAACCGGTGGCTGCTCATGAACGCGCCATGCTCGTCCTTGTACCCGTGCCAAGTGGTGAGGTCGGTGCGGACGCCGCCGCCCAGGAGGGGTTGGGGGAATTCGTACGTGACGTTCGCGTAGGCATGGAGGATGCGGATGGGTGCTTCCGGTTCGTATTCCCACGTGGGGGGTTCGATGCCTTGGAGCCAATCCAAGGTGTTCCAGTCAATGGTTTCGGTGCCGCCGATCAGTTCGCGGCCGGTTTCCAAATGCATGACTTTGGGGCCGCCGGGCCTGGGTGTGGTTTCATCTGCGACGCAACCAGAGAACCCGATGGCGAGCACGGCTGCGAGGACCGCGGCCGTGCACGCTTTTTGGTTCATAGCAGGGCCTCGATGCCCGCAAGTCGAGCAACGTGCACGATGGCGAGAACGTTTCCATCCATGGCGCGCAGTTCCGCTGCCATGTGCGCTTCCCGCGCCGCCTCCAAAGCGGCCAAGGGGCGGACCTTGCATTGGGCTTGGTCCCATGCGACTGCCAATTGGTACGGGTTGTCCTTGGTGGGGGGTTTCTTTTCAAGCCGTTTGGCCACGCGTCCTTTTTGCACCAAGTGTCGCACCTTCACGGATTCGGTGTACAAGTCGGTGTGGGTGGCGTCGTCCATGTCGATGGGGTGCACGGGAATTCCGGATTGCATGGCTGCCTCCAAGTCGGGGCTTGGAATGACTTGGATGTCGCCAAATTCCATCAAACTGCTCAGAAACAGGGCCTCGACGCCGTCCACTTCAGGGATGTCATCGAGTGCCTTGGGATCGTCCATGAGGGCGTGGAGCGATTCCATGTCCTCTGGGGGGATGCCGAGGGCGATGCAGTCGGGCCGGTGGGCTTCGATGGCTTGCCGGACGCGCTCGGCGTCCGGGACAAATCCGGGGATGGTGCCTAGGAGGGTGACGGCCACGATGCGGCCAGAGCAATGGTTTCTTAATACGATGGGCCAATCGTTGTATCACTCACAGGAGCGCACATGAAAATCGACATTGGTTCAGAAGGCAAGATTCTCGGGACAAAACGGGTCAGTCCAAACGGACAAGTCAGCGGCCTCAGCGAGTACGCCGGAGAAGAGGTGCTCATCGTGTACCCCGGACCCCGGGAACCCCGCATCCGCATGGAACCAAAGGACTACATGCACGAAGTGGAGAAAGCCGTCCAGAACCAACTCAAGGGCGCATTTGGCCAATACAAGGGTCTCAAGGACAAGTACGCAAGCGAAGCAGACGCCACCCGGGCCTACTTGAAGGCCAAGGCGCCAAAGAGCTTCCAAGGCCTCGTGGAGTCCGTGGATTCCTGGGTCTCTTCACAAGTGGGAAAAGCGGAAGAAAAAATTGGAGAGAAGCTCAAGCGCTGACCGCACCCAAGGCTTGCCTTGATGGCCGAGCCGATTGCTGCTGATCAGACAAAGTCCGGGTCAAACAAGGCCACGAAGGCATCCTCGTCAGGCGCCTCTTCGAGCAAGTCCTCGCAGGCCTCCAATTGGGCTTGCAAATCCTCGTCTTCGTTGAGTGCCAACGCGCTCCGGAACGCCGCGCACGCCTGCTCCATGTGCACCCGCGCCGGTTCAGGGGCAAACTGACCCGCCGCTGCGGCGATGGCCCCAGCCTTCTGCATGGCCAAGAACACGTTCACGATGCCCAAGTAGTACATGGCCTCCGGGGCTTGGTGGCCCGCGAGGAGGGAATCCTGGATGGATTCGCGAGCATCCACGTAGGAGCCCATGTCAATCTCGAGGACGGCGCGGCGCAGGAGACGTTCCGGCGTCGGACCCATCTTTTGGATCTCCATGTTCACGTGGCTGATGGCCTGGAAGGCTTCCACGTAGTCCGTTTGCGGGGCGTGTACCAATTCTTGGATGGTTGCTCTCATGGGGGTTTCCCCAAACTCTACTGTGAACCTGACGCTATATACCCATTTTGGAAACGAAGTGAAAATGACCAACCATTTGTGCTTGGGTGGCCAGTTGTGCGCAACGGAGCGGTTTTCGGGCCCGGTTTTCTCCTGTTGACTCGGGCGCCCCGAAGCGGCCCTTTTTATCCTCCAGTATTTTGGACACATTAGATTCATGACCAAGCCACAACCTTTGCCCAAGGCACAAGATTGGATTGCCAACGAGTCCTTTGCCACCACGGCGGACATCGACGTCCCGGAGAAACTCCTGGACCAAGTGATTGGGCAAGAACACGCCGTCACCGTCGTCCGCAAGGCAGCGGAGCAAAAACGGCACGTCATGATGGTCGGTGTCCCAGGCACCGGCAAATCCATGCTCGCAAAGGCGATGACCGAGTTCCTCCCAAAGGAAGAACTCGAAGAACTCATCGCCTACCCCAACGCCGAGGATGAAAACAACCCCCGCATCCGCGTGGTCCCCGCCGGCAAAGGGAAAGAAATTGTTGACGCGCAGAAATTTGAAGCGCGCAAGAAACAAGAATCCAAATCCGTGATGCTTGCCGGCTTCGCGCTCGGCATGCTCGCGCTCGCCGTGGTCATCGCCATCACCACGGGCGACTTGAAGATCATCTTCTACGGTGTCATCGTCGCCATGATCATTTTCCTGTTGTTCCGAAACATGGGCGGCAACCGCAGCAACGTCATGGTTCCAAAATTGTTGGTTTCCCATGACCCGGACGAATCGGCGCCCTTCATTGACGCAACTGCCGCCCACAGCGGTGCCCTCCTTGGCGACGTACGCCACGACCCTTTCCAAGCAGGTGGCCTCGAAACCCCTGCCCACGAACGCGTGGAAGCAGGCGCCATCCACAAAGCGCACCGAGGCGTGTTGTACATTGACGAAATCAACACCCTCCACATCACCAGCCAACAACATATGTTGACGGCGATCCAAGACCGCAAATTCCAGATCACGGGCCAAAGCGAACGCAGCAGCGGTGCCATGGTGAAAACCGAACCCGTGCCCTGTGACTTCATCCTCGTCGCCGCCGGCAACCTAGACGCGTTGCAAGGCATGCACCCGGCGCTCCGCAGTCGGATTCGGGGCTACGGCTACGAAATCTACGTGAATGATTCCATGGACGACACGGACGACAACCGCCGCAAATTGTGCCGCTTCGTTGCCCAAGAAGTCAACAAGGAGTCCCAGAAAATCCCCCACTTCGACCAAGGCGCCGTGGCGGAAATCATTCACGAAGCCCAACGCCGCGCCGGCCGCCAAGGCCGCTTGACGCTCCGCCTTCGTGAACTCGGTGGCCTGGTCCGCGTGGCCGGCGACGTCGCAAAGGAAGACGGCGCCGACGTCACCACCTCCGCGCACGTCCTGAAAGCCAAGGAAATCGCCAAGAGCCTCGAGCAACAAATCTTCGACCGCCAAGTGGTCCGCCGGCGCGAATACGACCTCATCCGCACGGAAGGCCAACTCATCGGCATCGTCAACGGCCTCGCCGTGTACAGCGCCGACGCCAGCATGAGCGAATACAGTGGCAGCGTCATGGAAATCGACGCACAAGTGGCTCCCGCAAGCAGCCGCGGCGAAGGGAAGATCATTGCGACCGGAAAACTGGGTGAAATCGCCAAGGAATCGGTCCAGAACATCAGCGTGATTTTCAAGAAATACCTCGCCGAGGACGTCAGCAACCACGATGTGCACATCCAATTCGTGCTCGCGCACGACGGTGTGGAAGGCGACAGCGCAAGCGTCACCATTGCCACCGCCGTCCTTTCGGCGCTCACGAAGGTGCCCGTCCGTCAAGACGTGGCCATGACTGGAAGCCTCAGCGTGCACGGCCTTGTGCTGCCGGTGGGTGGCGTGACGGCGAAGATTGAAGCCGCGGCCATCCTCGGCATCAAGAAAGTGCTCATTCCGCACCAAAACGTCAACGACGTACTGGTGGAACGGGAATACGCGAAGAAAATCCAAATCATTCCCTGCGACACCCTTCACGACGTGCTCGAACACGCGTTGATGGATTGCCCAGAAAAGACAGACCTGTTGAAGAAGCTCCGCGTCCTGGAAGAGAACCTCCCCAAAGGCCCCAGCCGGGCCCGCCCGTTGGAGCTCCCCCTGGACGAAGAAGAGTGAACCTGGTCATCGGTCGCTTTCAACCGCTCCACAAGGGCCACGTAGCCCTCATCGAAGAGGCCATGCGTGACGGACCCTCCGTGATTGGGGTGGGCAGCAGCCAGGAGTCCCGCACGGAACGCAACCCGTTCACTTTCGAGGAACGAGAAGCGTTCATCCACGCTGTTTTCCCGGATGCTGAGGTGGTTGCGGTTCCTGACATCAACGACCCGCCGAACTGGGTCGCGCACGTGCAATCCCTCGTGACCTTTGACAAGGTGTTCGGAAATGACGCCTCCACGCTGCACTTGTTCCAAGACGCCGGCATCCCCGTGCAACGGCCGGGGTTACAAGAACGGGCCCAGTGGGAGGGCAGCGCCATTCGCATTTGGGTGGATTGGGAAAACCGCGTGCCGCCGCAGGTGGTCCCATTGGTTCATACGTTCCGGCAACGATGGTGATGCATGATTGCCGTGGCTGAATCTTGCACTGGTGGTGCAATCATGGCGAAACTCGTGGAACGCCCGGGCGCATCCCAATGGTTTGCTGGCGGGCAAGTGCTGTACCAAGACGCTGATAAGATTCGTTTCGGTGTACGAGCAGAAGACATCGCCACCCACACCAGCCAAAGTGCATTGGTGACGGAAGAACTGGCACGCCTCGTGCGGGAACACTACGGAGCCGAGACGGGGCTTGCCGTGACCGGGAACGCAGACGAGGGGCATGGCTGGGTTGCCATTTGCACCAGCGACGGCGTGGACGTGGAAGCGGTGCACGCAAGCGGGTCGCGTGTGGAAAACATCGCCGCCTTCCGGGACGCAGCGCTTGCATTGTTGCCCGCAGATCAGTTGCCGTAGCGACGCTTTCGCTTCTGGTACTCTCGCAAGGCCAACAGGAATTCTCTTTTGTCCAGTTGCGGCCAAAACACGTCTGCGAAGTACAATTCCGCGTATGCCAATTGCCAGAGCAGGAAATTGCTGATGCGTTCCTCGCCACTGGTCCGGATGATGAAGTCAGGGTCCGGAAGCTCGGCGGTGTAGAGCCGTTCCTGGATGGTTGCTGCGGTGATGTCTGCCGCGGCCAATCCTTGGTCTCGCACTTCCCGGGCGATTTGCCGCACCGCGTCCACGATTTCTTGCCGGCCGCCGTATGCAATGGCCACGTTGAAGGAAAATTCACTGTAATCCCGAGTGGCCTCCATGACTTCCTCGGCGGATTCCCGCACCGAATCTGGCAAGAGTTCCAAGTGGCCTATGGCCCGGACACGAATCTTGTTGTCGTGCACGCGGGGGTCCTTTGCCATCTTTCGGAAGTTTCGTTCAAACAATTCCATCAAGAGGTCCCGTTCCGGGTCCGCCCGGGAGAAATTCTCGGTGCTGAACGCGTATACCGTCAAAACGCGGACGTTCGTTTCGAGGCACCAATCCAACACGTTTTCGAGCCGTTCCTGGCCCGCCACGTGTCCAAGCCCCACGTCGCCCAAGCCGAGTACTTCCGCGAACCGTCGGTTTCCGTCCATGATGATGCCCACGTGGTGTGGGACCGGCGCGGCTTGCACCTCTGCCAGCAGTTTGCGGGTCCGGACGCGGTCCGTTCGGCGGATGAATGCGCTTGCGAACCGGGAATTGGCAAACCGTTGCGCTGGGCCGCGCACCAATTGGTACTTGAGCAAGCCTTTGGCGAGGTCGTCGAGGGTTCGACCCGCTGCTTTCTCCAGTTCCCGAATCCGGTTGCCCACGGTGTGGCGAGGCGCTTCACATAATCAAGGAAATGGTTTCACTTGCCCCTGCAACCCATTCATACCCGGTCGCCCCCGTCCAAATCCATGGGCCGGGTCGTCTTCCACGTGGACATGGATGCGTTCTACGCCGCCGTGGAGGCCCGCGAGCGCCCCGAATGGGCCACTGTGCCCCTCATCATTGGAGGCGACCCCAAAGGAGGTGAGGGCCGCGGCGTCGTCAGCACCGCCAACTACGAGGCCCGCAAGTACGGCATCCGTAGCGCCATGGCCATCTCCGCCGCCTACAACGCCTGCCCGAACGGGGTCTTCATTCGGCCCGATTTCCAGAAGTACAAGCCTGCCAGCCAAGAAGTCATGGCGATCCTCGCGGAGTACGCGGACGTATTGCAAGTGGTTGGCATGGACGAAGCGTACCTGGACGTCTCCGAACGCACGGGGGGCTGCTACCGCAAAGCCCGCAACTTGGCCCTCTCCCTCCAAGCAGCCATTCGTCGTCGCACCCAACTCAGCTGCAGCATCGGCGTCGGACCCAGTAAAAGCGTCGCCAAAATCGGCA
>JBMZMP010000004.1:18572-20196 GCA_049619235.1 Thermoplasmatota archaeon | reverse complement strand
ATGGACGAAGCCTACCTCGACGTCACCGAACGCCTCGGCGGCGAATGGGCCAACGTGCCGGGATTTTGCCGCAGCTTGCAAGCCGCCGTCAAACGCGCCACCGGCCTCAGTTGCAGCGTCGGCGCCGCCCCCACCAAGTCCGTGGCAAAAATCGCCAGCGACTACCGCAAACCCCACGGCGTCACTGTCGTTGAGCCAGAGAACGTCAAGGAGTTTCTACGGCCCCTCAGGTCCGGGCTCATCAATGGATGCGGGCCCAAGTTGGCAGCCCGACTGCGGGAACGAGGCATCGACACCATCGGCGAACTCGCCATGGCCGACCCCGAAATGCTCCGCGCTTGGCATGGTAAGCAAGGTGCTTGGTTGTGGGGCGTTGCAAACGGGGTCGATGAACGGGAGGTGGTGGCTTCGAGGGGACCTGCCAAGAGCCGCGGGAACGAAACCACGTTTGGCCGCAACCAATCCAGTCCCAAAACGGTCATGGCAGCCGCGGAAGCGTTGCTCCATGAAATTCTCGGCCAGAGGCGCTTGCAATCGTTCTCCACCGTCACAGTCAAGATTCGTTACCAAGACTTTCGCACCCTCACCCGAAGCCACACGCTTTCCGTACCATTGCTGCCCGGCCACGCGCACACCACGGAGCTCGCCCTGGCCACGATGCAGTCCCTGCTTGCCCCGCTTCTCAAAGGAGAAATGCGGTTGGTTGGGGTTCGGCTATCCGGTTTCCAAGCCTCCGAAGGCCAACAAACCCTGCACGAATTCCATGCGAACGGTTTCAAAAGGGGACGCCCCGTGGCCAATTCGTGGACCTCCGGGCTGCCGTCGAAGACGTAAGAAACGCCGCCAAACGAAGCACCAAGCAATTCCGCGACGGATTGCCCATGATTGCTTCCGAGAACATCGTCAGTCCCCGCGTGCAAGAAATGCTCGTCACCGACTTGCACGGACGGTACGCGGAGGGTCTGCCCGGGAAGCGGTACTACCAAGGATGCGACCCATTCGACGAGATTGAATCGGTTGGCATTGACCTCGCCCACAAGGTCTTTGGCGCAAAATTTGCCAACATCCAATCCACCAGCGGCACCAACAGCAACATGGCTGCCCTGAAGGCACTCACGAAGCCCGGCGACGCAATCACAGCGGTGAGTCTCGCCGACGGCGGGCACATCAGCCACAACCCAATGGGAGCCGTGGGGATGAGGGGCTTGAAACTGAACACCTACCCCTGGCTGGAGGCAGACATGCAAATCGACGTGGATGCTGCCGTGAAAATGATCCACGACGTCAAGCCAAGCTTGGCCCTGTTTGGACAATCCATGATTCTCTTCCCCACGCCCATGGACGAAGTGGCTGCAGCCGCGCACGACGTGGGCGCCCACGTCATGTATGACGGAGCACACGTTCTTGGCCTCATCGCAGGGGGCCAATTCCAAGACCCTCTTCGCGAAGGCGCAGACGTGATGACCGGGAGCAGCCACAAGACCTTCCCCGGCCCACAAGGCGGCTTCGTCCTCAGCGACTCCGATGACGAAACCATCCACCGCAAACTGAACGGTGGCGTCTTCCCAGGCGTCTGCAGCAACTACCACTTGCACCACATGGCTGGAAAGGTCATCGCACTCGC
>JBMZMP010000004.1:0-18562 GCA_049619235.1 Thermoplasmatota archaeon | reverse complement strand
GGTCAAACCAGTTTCCACTTCTTAGTGGCAAATGCCCAAGCTTTCGGAGCCGCCCTCGCGGAACGTGGATTTGACGTGCTCGCCGAAGAACGCGGCTTCACCCGAACGCACCAAATCGTGACGCGCCACGGAGAAGCCGACAGCGGCGCCGGTGCAAAAGCAGCCAAGGACCTCGAAGACGCCGGCATGATCACCAACATGAACATGCTCCCCGGAGACACCAAGCCCATGCGCCCCAGTGGCCTGCGGCTTGGCGTGCAAGAACTCACCCGCGTGGGCATGGGCACGGAGGCCATGGACCAAGTGGCGGAATTCTACCACCGCGTCCTGCACAAGCAAGAAGACCCCGCGAAAGTGGCCGCTGACGTGGCCGCGTTCCGCGCCGACTACCAAGTGGTCCAGTACTGCTTCAACGACGAAGGGCACGGCGGCTACGAGTGGCACGACCTCGTCTGATTGCCATCACGGGCACCCCAGGTTGCGGGAAAACCACGCTTGCATCACTCCTGCCTGACGCAATCGACTTGAAGGCGCACGCGGCCCAAGTGGACGCCGTGGTGGACTACGACCACGCGGACGAAGCCGCAGTCATTGACATGGACGCCATTCGCATCGTAGAAGGGCACCTGAGCCAGTTCCTTGAACCGGACGAATGCTGGGTGCTGCGATGCGACCCCCGCGTCTTGGAAGCACGTCTCGAAGCCCGCGGCTACTCCCCGGAAAAGGTGCGGGAAAACGTGGAGGCGGAGTGCTTGGACATCATTTTGCAAGAAGCCCTCGACCACGCTAAGGTGGTCATCCAGCGGGACGCAACCCATCGAAGTCCTGAAGAACTCCTTTCGTCCTTCCTCTCCTCGTCAGGTCGCACGGAGCACGATTTGGAGCCCGTGGATTGGACGCCCTACCTGTAGGTGCCTCATGGTTTTGGACAAGCAACGAAAACGCATTGACTGGTGGCTCGTGCCCATGGCAAAGTCCATGAAAACCGTGAACCCCAACGTCATCACTTGGATCAGTTTGCTGTGCTCCATTGCTGCTGGCATCGCATTCTGGCAAAGCGGTCCCGACCAGGCTTGGTTGCTTGGGCTCGGTGCCGCACTGGTTTGGTGCAACGGCGTCCTCGACGTGTTGGATGGCAAGATTGCCAAAATCACTGACAATTGCACCCCCAAAGGGGACTACTTGGATCACGCCATTGACCGCTTTAGCGACGTGGCATTCCTGGGCGGCCTCGCATTTTCTTCTTGGGTCCGCCTGGAAATTGGCCTAGCTGCCATCGTCTTCACGCTCCTTACAAGCTACCTTGGAACCCAAGCCCAAGCAGTCGGCATCGGTCGAAACTACGGCGGGCTTCTTGGCCGCGCGGACCGCATGGCGCTGCTGTTTTTCGTGCCCTTCGTCCAGTGGCTCCTCACGAACCAGGATTGGGCGTTGCCCTGGGCCAAATGGAGCCCGAACCTCTTGGAGAACATGATGATTTACTTCGCCATCATGGGCCTGATCACCACAGTGCAACGGTTCTTCGGCGGCTTGTCCGCGTTTGACGGCGACGGCGGCCTTAAGGAGTAACGCGTAGCTACTGCGGCATGAAGAAATGGCTGCTGCTGACCCTCTTGGTCGCCACCGCGTCCGCCCACGACATGGGCGTGGGAACCGACCTCGCTGCGGAAGCAGGCTTGTTCCCAAGCTTTGACGAAGTGCGCACGGCCATGGCCGCAGCAGGACAACACCCCAACATCCAATTGTTCACCGTGGGCCAAACCGCTTCCGGCGACCCCGTGGAAGTGGCAGAAATCGTCATTGGCGACGCACCCCGCGAAGAACGCACCACAACCTTTCTGATGACGCAGCAACACGGCAACGAGCCCGCTGGAACGCCCGCCGCACTGCAAATCCTCGCAAACGTGCAAGCCGGTGAGTTGGATGATGTGCTGGCGTCGCAGGTCTTGCTGGTTCTCCCCATGGCGAACCCCGATGGCGCAACGGCCAACAGCCGCGCCAACAAAGACGGCATGGACATCAACCGGGACCACATTGGACTCGAAACGGACGAGGCGCGGGCCATTCATGCCGTGTTGAACCAATGGGACGTCCACGTGGCTGTGGATCACCACGAATACGGCGGAACCGGCATCGGTTATCCAAGCCCGGTTCGATTCTACGACTTCGACCTCACCACCATGTTCCCGAACCACGGCAACGTGGCGCCAGATGTGCGGGCCATGGCGGAATCCCTCATCTACGACGGCGTCTGGCCCCACATGCAGGCGCAAGGATATTCCACCGGCGACTACGGGGTGCAAACCGTGGCCGGAATCCCCGTACAGCAAACCGCTGGCGGACCAGACCCTGGCATCCTTCGAAACGCGTTCGGCCTCAACAACGTGATTGGATTCCTGGCGGAATCCTACGTGGGCCTTGATGCAAATCCCTTGCATGATGCGGCGCGCCGCGAAGCCATTCACCTGGAAACCATGTTGGCCACGTTGCAATACGTCGCGGACAACGGGCCGGCCATCCAATCCGCCAAGTTGGCGGCCGCGAGCGCAAACCAAGCCAAGTTGATGCCGCAATACGTTGAGGGAGACAGCCAAGCAGCGCTTCCAGAGGCATTCATGGGTGCAAACGTGGACGACCTCATGGCATTGCATGGATTGCCCATGGGTCACCCCGGCGAAGACGGCACCGTGTACAACATGCTTCACGAACGGCAAGGGCTCCTCGCAGCCATCCTTGCCCCTGCGTCCAGCCGCGCCGTTGGCCCATACGAGGCAACGGATGCGTTTTCCTCGCCAGCCGCAGCGGAGTCCGAAGAAACCCCGGCTGTCCTTGGTTTGGCGTGTCTTGGTCTTGCAGCTTTGGTTTGCCGTAGAAACCAATAGTTTTACCCCAGTTCCGCCATTTTTGATGCATGGAGCAGGTCAAGCGGAAGAAAATTTCCCGCGTCGGTAGCGGAGCGTTCTCGCTCTACATTCCCAAGAAATGGATTGACGGCTGGACCCCAGCGCAGCAAGAAGAACGTGAAGTGGATTTGCACGAAATCAACGAATCCTTGCTCCTGACCCCCGTCATCCGCGACCGCACCTTGACCCGCACGATCCCCGACGACGTTGCCGTGGTGCAACGAACGCTCCTTTCCGGGTACCTGAGGGGCCTACAGGAAGTGGAACTGACGCCGGAGACGGAATTTGGCAGCGCCTCCCAATCGGAGGCCCGGAGGCTGCTGCGACACCTGGACGAACACATCATTGCAACCTGCAAACCGAACAAAATCGGCTTCCACGTCAATCCAGACATCGCCCCCGCGGCCTCAGACCACCGCGGGCTGCTCTTGTTGATGGGCGCCAAGGTGCACGACAGCCTCGTGATGGCACAAGAGGCGGTGGAATCCTATGGCGACGACGTTGCCAAGACCATCCATTCCTTGCAAATGCTCGTGGCGAACCACGAAGAGGACGTGGCACGGATGTTCTTCCAGTCCGGGCGCCTCGTTGCGAACCTAGAACTGCCCTTGAACGCAGTTTCAGACTTCCAGCTGCTTGGGCTTGCCACCGCCGACTTCTACCGCATGAGCCTCCACACCATGGCCATTGCCGCCGCCGTGATGGAAACCTACGGGTTGACCATGGACGACTTGGCCTACCCCGCAGATCACGTGGCAACAAAGGCGCACGCGGAGCTCTCCGATATCGCCCGCGACATCTCCCGCAGCTACCGGTCAGCGTTCAAGGACGCGCGAAACCTCTTCGACGAACTCCTGCAAGGTTTGACCAAAGGAGACATGGATGTGCTCGCTGGAATTTCGGATCAAGCCACAGAGGCCAGCAACCGCATGCAAGGCCGCATCTTCACCACCATCCAACACCATTGGGGGCGAGGCGTGGAGCCACAAGACGCACTGACCACGTTCAACGCGTACCGCATCAGCATCCCACTCGGGAGCTTCATGGGGGCCGCAAAAGTGCTCGCCGGGCACGCCATGGCATTCCTGGAGGCCCAATGACCCCGCGCATCATGAAGGTGGGTGGTCGCGGTTGGGATTGCAACCAATTCCTCCTCAAAGACCCGTCCTCGAATGCGTACGACCTCGTCGATGCGGGGCACGGGTTGGACTTCGATGCGGTGCTTGCAGAAATCTCAGCCGTGGTGGACCCGAACCGGATTCGCACCGTGGCCATCACGCACGAACACTATGACCACGTCACCGGCATCCCCAAATGGCAATCACTCGGCGCCAGCGTGGTCGCCGCGCCCGCTGCCGCTGAGAAATTGTCCCGTGGGCACGATCCCACGAGCGAAATGTTTGGCCGAAGCATCCCAACCGTTGAAGTGGACGTGGTGGACGAAGGGGACCGCGTGCGCCTCGGCGGAACCGACTTTGAAACCCTCGTCACCCCGGGCCACTCGCCTGGGAGCGCATGCTACTGGAACGCATCCAGCGGCGTGCTGTTTACGGGGGACACGATTTTTGCAAACGGTGGCATTGGTAGATTCGACTTTCCAGACGGCAACGTGCAAGAGCTCGCCGAGTCCATCCTACGCCTCGAATCGTTGCCAGCCAAAGTGCTTCACTGCGGGCACGGTGCCTGCGTCCAAGAGGGCGCACGGGACTGCCTGCGGCAATCCCTTGGCTTCGTGAACAGTTGCCTTTGAACTAGTCGTCCCACTCGTCCACTTCGGGCTTGTGCCACAAGTCCAAGGGGTCGATTTCCAAGTCGCCCACTTCGTCGAAGCGGAGGAGCTTCAGGACTTCCAATTGCAGCTCGGGGACGCCCTCGCCGGTGAGTGGACTGAACTTGATGCGGCCCGAGTCGCTGCGGAAAATGTCGCACTTGGACTCCGCCACGATGAATGGCACGCCAGCCATTTCGGCCCGGGTTTGCTCCAAGAGACTCTCTTGTTGCTCCAAGCTCCAGCCGCTGGTTTGGCTTGCGTCGATGAGGAAAATGACCGCATCTGCCGCGTGGCGCAATGCCGCAATGGCTTGTCGTTCCACGTCGTTGCGGTCTTCGTCGGGCCGGTCCAAGAGTCCAGGGGTGTCCACAACTTGGTACTGGGTTTTCACGCCTTCATGGTCGGCCACTTGGAAATGGCCCACTTCGGCTTGCTTCGTCGTGAAGCTGTAATTGGCGATTTCGGGTTTCGCGTTGGTCCATTGCCGAAGCAAACTGGACTTGCCAACGTTGGGGAACCCGGCCAAAACAACCGTGGCGTAATCGGGGCTCACCGTGGGGAGCGCGCGGATGCGGTCCCGGGTGGTGGAAAGGAGCGCGAGGTCTGGTTCGATTTCCTTCAGGATGCTGCTCCATCGGCCGTACGCGTATTTCCGGGCGTTGAAGAATGCATCAATGTCGCGGCCGCGGCCCAGTTTTTCATGGGCTTGTCGTCCGATTTCACGGATTTTTCCCGCCGCCCAGCGGACGCTGCCGAGGGATTTTTTCAATTCAGGCAATCCAATCAGGATGTCGAGAATCTCGGTTTGGTAGGTGCGCATGTTGTCCAAGTTTGGAAACGCGCGGGGGTACCTGGACACCAATTCAAACAAGGAATCGGTGGCGCTTGTGATGCGGGCCGCTTCGGTTTTCCGAATCCGGTGATACTTCACCATGTCGTAGATTTCAACCTTGGCGGCCTTGTGGAACGCCTTGTCCAGGATTTCCTGCGAAGTGAGGACCGTTGGGATGCGTTCCAGCATAGGCGGCGCGACTTTCCTCTACTATTTAGCCGTCCAGAGTACCCAGACGTCGTTCACGTTGGTCCCCGTCTGGCCGAGACGGATGGTTTGGCCGCGCGTTTCGAGGTACGGCGTGGCACGCCATTGGGCGAGTGCGTCGCGCGCTTCGGGGCTTGGATCGGCGCGGCTCCAAGCGCCTGCGTTGCGTGTCGTGCCGTCGATGCCATCCGTGCCAAGCGCAGCGAACAATTCAGCGCCAAGTGACCCGGCCAGCAACGCTGCGTGCTGGCAGCGCCCTCCGGGGACGTCTGCGGGCGCGGGCAGCGTGCATTCCCCGCCACCAACCAGGAGCTTTCCGGGTTCGCCGGCCGCAAGGAACGATTCCAATTGCTCATGGAGTGGGCCGGTCAGCCGTTCCTGGAACAGCGAGGTTTGCATGCCAAACGCCTCAAGGAGCCCGCAAAATTCGCGGAGGAAATCGGCGTTGCCACGCAGGACATGGCAATCGGCGCCCTCGGCCAAGCCAGAGCCCACCACGCGTTCTTCCTGACCAGGTGGCACGTCGGGGAGAATCAACCCGCGGATTCGCGACGTCCGCTCCCGGAGTTTCCGCACAAAACCCCCGCCTTTCAGTACGGAATGCTCCCGCCGTTTTTCATTCAAGGCCGCAATGTCCTCCCAGCCAAGTGGCACCGATTGCGGCGGCCATTCCACGAGGCTGCTTGCACCACCCCCAACAAGCAGCAGGACGGGTGCGTTTTCTGGAATCGATTCGGCTGCTTTCCACCACGTTTCACCCGCAGCAAAGCTCCCTTCGTCCGGTAGTGGATGGGCACCGTGGTGCCACTTGAGCCCAGGGATGGCGGGCGTGGGCGTGCCGTGCGGAACCACCGCATGGCCCTTCAGGGGGACGTTGGTTTCTGCGAGCCCCCACGCCATGGTTGCGGCTGCTTTCCCCGCCGCGAACGCGTGTATCGTCGCCGGCCGTTCCCGGTCCCCGAGGAAGTCGTCCAAGTGCCCTCCGCGAATCCAGTGCTTCACTTGCTTCGTGGGGTGTTCCGCGTCCAAGGCACCAAGGAACGCGGCCTGAATGGATTCAATCAATGCGAACCTCCCGCCACTCCACGCGTCCCGCAAGGACGTGGTCGCGGGCTTGCCGTTGCACCGCGGTCAAGCGGGACTTGTTGGTCTTGATTTCCACCAACACAATGCCGTCATCTGTGAATTGAATGCCGTCAATGGGGTCGCCGAGGAACTTGAAGCGCTTCGGGTCCCAGGGCCAATTGGCCATGAACGGCGCGAATTGCTCCGTGATTTGCCCGTACCGCGTTGATTGGCTGCGTTTCTGGGAATCCAGTGCGCGGAGTTGCTTCCGAAGCCGAGAGAGGGCCCTGGCCGTGAGGAACCAGCCAAGAATCGCGAGCGTCGCAACGCCGGAAAGTATCCACAATGCATCCACGCCGGAACACCAATGGGGCCCGATTTAAGAAGCAGGCCTCCCTCGGCGCGGTATGAACTTCCAAATGACCGACGAACAAGCGATGATTCGCCAAATGGTGGCAGAATTCGCGGACACGAAGGTCGCACCGCTTGCAGAGAAAATCGACGCCGAGCACTACTTCCCACAGGAACTGGTGTCCGAAATGGGCGCCCTGGGATTGATGGGAATGAACTTCCCCACTGAGAAGGGCGGCGCCGGCACGGACATGGTCAGTTACTGCATCGCCATTGAGGAGCTGAGCCGCGCATGCGCAAGCACCGGCGTCACTGCATCCGTGAACAACAGCCTCAGCGGCTGGCCCCTGTTCACCTACGGCAACGACGACCAACACGAACGCTACCTGCGCCCCATGCTCGCAGGGGAAAAAATCGGTGCCTACGGATTGACGGAGCCAAACGCAGGAAGTGACGTGGTCAGCATGGCCACCACCGCCACGCGGGAAGGGGACAACTACGTCCTGAACGGCCAGAAAATCTTCATCACCAACGCCGGCCCCGCCGAGACCTACATTGTCTTCGCGCAAACGGACAAAACCGCCGGGCACCGTGGCCAAACCGCCTTCATCGTGGAGAAAGGCATGGAAGGGTTCGACATTGGAAAAACCGAGGACAAACTCGGCATCCGTGGCGCCACTTGCTGCCCGCTCTTCTTTGAGAACCTGCACGTCCCCGTCGAGAATCGACTCGGAGACGAAGGCCTTGGCTTCAAAATCGCCATGAAGACCTTGGATGGCGGCCGCCTCGGCATCGCCAGCCAAGCCCTCGGCATTGCCCAAGCAAGCTTCAACGCCAGCTTGGAATACTCCAAGGAACGAAAGCAGTTCGGCAAACCGATTGGTGCGAACCAAGCGATTCAGTGGAAGCTCGCGGACATGGCCACCAACATTGAAGCTAGCCGCCTCCTGATTCACCGCGCCGCCACCCTCAAGGACGCAGGCGCCGACTACTCCATGCAAGCGAGCATGGCCAAGGTGTACGCCAGCGAGACCGCCATGAAGGCTGCCACTGAGGCGATTCAGATTCACGGTGGCAACGGCTACACCAAGGACTACCCCGTAGAACGCCACTTCAGGGATGCCAAGATTACAGAAATCTACGAAGGGACCTCTGAGATTCAGCGGATGGTCATTTCGAACCGCTTGATGAAGTAGGTCTGCTGCACTTCACGCCGCTCGGCGTTGGTTGTATTGGAGGAGCCTTGCCCCAAGCCACCGCACGGTTGCAGCTGCCATGCCGGCCAGGCTGAGGAGCAGGAAGCCCTCAAACCAGGGCGCGTTCAAGGCGGTGTCACCGCCGAAGGCGTAGATGTCGATGAGGAAATGGATCACGACGATGCTCCAGAAGCCGGTGTACCACACGGCCACGCCTGCAAACAAGCCAAACGCGGTGGGAACCAGCACATGCGCCCAGGTGCCGTAGCTACTGTGGGCAAGCCCGAACACCACGGCTTGGATGGCAATGGCTGCCCATGCTGGCATGAACCGAAGAAGGCCAATCAAGAGCACTGCTCGGTACAGCAGCTCTTCACCAAACGCGGCTTGGAAACTGATGGCCACGTTGTGCAATGGGGTCATGTTGGCCCAGACACTGGATTCGTCGCCGTTTGCGAGGATGGGGGATGCGTACACGAGCCAATTCAGGAACGCAGACACGGCGAGGAAGACAGGGAAAACTAGGAACCCTGCGGCGAGGCTTCGGCGCTCGGTCCCGGCCCATTTTCCCATGGGAATCGCGGGGAGCCGCGACTTCAATTCGTCCCATGAGGGCGCGGTCCATGCCTTCGTGTACAGCACGGCTCCGGCGGCCACGTAGATCGTCTTCCGCATCAAGCCGCGTACGGCGATGTTGGTGAGCGCTTCAGGGCTGTAGGCCCGGAGGACGCTGCCGCTGTTGGTGAGCACTTCGATGCTGTTGACGAAGCCCCACATGGAAAGCCACAAGGGCCACGTCATGAGGGCAAAGCCGAATGCTTTGTGCCAAGGGTCGCGGGCGAAGAACCGCAGCAGCCAGGCGAGTAGCAACACGCCGAGCCAACTGAGTTCGTAGCGCGCCGCGTACTCCAGCATCAGTGGCGCTTCCAAACCCTCGGGTAGGTGCCTTTCTTCATGATGATGCGCTCGGAGTTCACGGCGATGCCGTTGGCTTCTGTCATCATCAATTTCGTGGTCATGGCGGCCCGTCCAAGGGCGACCAGTTCACCTTTGAGGCTCATCATCGCCACGAGTTCGTTCTCCTCGATGGCTTCGTCGAGCTGTGCGATGCCAATCACGGCCAAGGGCGCGCCGTGGCAAATGGCCTCGATGGCACTGTCTCGCAGCACCACTTTGGGCAAGTGGGCGGTCACGGCTTCAATGGGACGGACCACGGATTTCATCCAGGAGTCGTCGCCTTCCGTGAGGAAATGCTTGGCGTCCAGGGCGTCGTGGAGGGTGACCAATTCGGTTTCGTTGAACAAACCGGTGCGGGTGCGGCGGAGTTCTTGCATGTGGCCGTTGGTGCCCATGGCGCGCGCCATGTCTACGCAGAGGTTCCGAATGTATGTCCCGGCTTGGCAACCGACGCGGAACAAAACGTCCCGGTCGTTGATCTCGAGGACGTCGAGGTAGTACACGCGGCGAATCCGAGGACGGCGTTTCACAGCGGAGCGCACGGGGGGCGTTTGGTTGATCTTGCCGACGAATTTCTCCGCCGTGGCGTAGATTTGCTCAGCGCCTCGGCTTTCATGCATGCGCATCACGGCCACGTATTCTTTGCCGCTCGTAAGGAGCGACTGCACGGCTTTCGTGCCGCGGCCGATGGTGACTGGCAAAGCGCCTGTGACCTTGGGGTCCAGTGTGCCGCCGTGGCCCACTTTCTCGATGTCGAGTGCCTTCCGGAGCCACGCAGTGACTTGGTGGCTGCTTGGGCCGCTGGGTTTGTCCAGCAAGACCACGCCGCAGTCCAGCAATTCGTGCACGTCGCGGTCCTCGGGGGCCTTGCCGTGGTTGGGGTCCGTACTGGATGCCATGCGGACGAGGCGCTTGCGGGGGCGTTCTGCGGGCAACATGCCACTGCGTTTCACGAGCGTTCCACTCCGGCCTTGGGTATAGCCGTTTACTTCAGTTTCACGGCGGTGCCGTATGCCATCACTTCGCTGGCGCCTTGCATGATTTCCGCGCTTTGCAACCGCACATTCATGACCGCGTCCGCGCCGTGCTTGGCCGCAACCACCTTGAGGCGTTCCAAGGCCTCGTCGCGCCCTTCCTGCATCAACTTCTCGTAGCCGCTGAGGCGCCCACCAACCATTGACTTCAGTCCGGCAGCGAAGTCGCTGCCCATGTGGCGGGTGCGGACGGTTCCCGTGCTGGCAATGCCGATGATTTCTTTCACTTCGCGGCCGGGAATGGATTCCATTGTGGTGAGAATCATGGCACCCGATTGTCGTTGGCCTATGAGAGTGCTTCCAACACCGCGTCCATGAGCGCTTTCGGGGATTGGTGGGTGCTGTCAAGGACCAAGTCGTACGGCGACAAATCTTGCAGGTCCATGCCGTAGTAGCTTTGGTACCGCGCCCGTTCGCTTGCTTCTCGGGCCAATGTTTTGACCCGTTGCGCGTCGGCGTCTTCGCCGTCTCGTTCGGTGATGCGGCGGATGCGTTCTTCGTCGGCACAAGTGAGCCAGACCTTCAACGCGGGAACTTGGTTTTGGTGAGCAAGCCAACCGGAGAGGCGTCCTTCCAGAATGAGGTCGCCGCCTTGCAGGAGCTCCACTTGTTTGGCGTCGAGCGCTTTGTCCACGGAGGGATCGTTTTCGCAGAGCGCGCCGAATTCCGCCAAGGTCATGCCCCGCACCGCGGCCTCGGCTCGAAACAACTGGCCCGCGTACACGTACGGTACGCCTAGGTGCGCTTCGAGGAGCTTGCAGAGGGTGCTGGTGCCGGTGCCGGGGAGTCCGCCCACGGTGACGATCATTCCACTTCAGGGTGCCTGGCGTGCCAGCGGTTGCGCCAGGAGAAGTACTTCATGGACTTCTGAAGCAGGCTGCCGAGGGGGATGCTGAGGGTCATGTACAACAGAATCCAGTGCGGGAAGACGCTTTTGTCCAGGAGGTTGATGGTGTGGTTCCAGGGGGACGTGTACCACCAGTACGGAAGTTCAGCGACGAAGTTGAACATCCAAGCAAACAGCGGAATGACCACAATCATGGTGATTGGCATGTTCTTGAGTTGCTTCTTGCTCATTTCTTGTTGCATCGCCATCACTTCAGGCTGTTTTTCCTGCAGGATTTTCATGCGATAGGTGTTGTTTTCCTTGCGGGCTTTGCTGAATTCCGCTTGGAAATGGCGCATGGCGGCTTGGTTGCGGGCCATGCTGAGCCAATCCGTGGTGAAGTGGCGAATGACGCTGGTGAGGACAATCATGAGGGTACCCGCAATCATGATGGTGATGACGGGGAGTTCGCCGTTGAAGCCAATGACTGGGTTCAGGACCTTGCCGACCACGTTTCCAGTGGCTTGGCGGAGCCCGGGGTTGAACATGATCATGAATACGGCGGCAATCACGAGGATGTTGCCGATGCCCATGCGTTGACGGGGTGGCGCTGCTTTTGCGTCTGCCATTACAGCACCGCCAGGAGTTGTTCCACTGCGTTGTCAAGCGCATTGTCGTGGTTGTAGACGGTGGCGACGGTTGCGCCGGTGAGGGTGGAGTAGGATGCAGCGTAGCGACGGTTGGTTTCTTGGTGCTCGGCGATGGCCTGCACGGAGTCGTCGTCGCGCTTGCGGGACTCGTCGCTGTCGCGGCGGCCCTTGATTTCCGCATCATCTGCTTCCACAAGCACGACGGTGCTGGGGCGCAGCTTTTCGAGAACCCAAGCGGGGAGGCCGGGCAAGTAGCCCTTTGGCGTTTTGATTGTGCAGTGGGTGTCGACGATGATGTCGCCCATTTGGGCCATCTTTTCGGCGGCTGCCATTTGCACTTCTTTCTGGACGTCCGGGTTCATTCGGCGCATGTCGTCCCGGTGCTCAACGAGGCCCCGTTCCGTTGCGACTTCGAACATGACGGATCCGTAGACCACGATTTGGCGTCCTGCCTTTTCTGCCGCGGCTTCCATGACGGTGGTTTTGCCCACTCCCGGAATGCCGGTGACAATGATGGCTCCCATACCGCTGTCCACAAAGGTCCCCTTCATAAATGCAAGGCTTGGCTCATTTCTATCACCAGTTCAAAATCCATTAGTAAGGCGTCACGTCTGGGCCGCCATTGGTCGTTGCTGAAATCTCTCCGGGCGTGGTGCTGGTTGGAACCGCACATGTTTCGAAGCTGAGCGTGGAAACCGTGGAACGGGAAATTCGTGAGCGCAAGCCAGCGAAGGTTCTCGTGGAATTGGATCCGAAGCGGTTCGAAGCACTCCGCAACCCTGAGGCGTGGAAGCAAACGGACATCATCCAAGTCATCAAGGAAAAGAAACAGCACTTGTTCCTGGTGCAGCTGTACTTGGCCTCCATGCAAGCGCGCATGGGCCGCGAAACCGGCAGCGCCCCGGGAGCCGAGATGCTGCGCGCCATTGAAGTGGCGGACGAAGTGGGCGCGGAAGTGGTGCTCATCGACCGCGACGTGCAAGTGACGCTGAAACGCGGCTTTGGAAGCATGGGGTTCTGGAAGAAACTCCGCCTCTTCACCAAATTCATCACGGAACTGTTTGGCGAGGAAAAGGAAGCCACGGACGTGGACGCCATGCTGGAAACGGACGCCATCACACAGATGACGGAAGAGTTTGCAGCCTTTGCGCCGGACATCAAAGTCAGCCTCATCGACGAACGGGACGAATACATGGCCGCGCACATTCGCGAGCACGGTGACTCCATCGTGGCCGTGGTGGGTGCAGGCCACGTCCCCGGCATGACTCGGCACTTGGAAGCAAACACGCCTGACCGCCGGGAAGAACTGGACCAAATCCCTCGCTGGAAACCCGGCCTCGGGACCATCCTCGGCGTTTCCATCCCCGCCGTCATCCTTGGCATCAGTGCAAGCCTGATTTACAACGGCGACTGGGAGCAACTGAAACAAAGCGCCCTGTACTGGGTCCTCGTCAACGGGGTCCTCAGCGCCATTGGCGTGCTCTTGGCCCGTGGGCACATTCTCAGTGCCCTCACGGCACTCGTCATGGCGCCCCTCACCAGCCTCAGCCCGGCCCTCGCGGCGGGGTGGTTCGCCGGCATCACGGAAGCAAAACTGCACACCCCCACCGTTGGCGACTTCGAACAAATCAAGGGCCTAGAAACCATGAAGGACTTCTGGGCCAACAACGTCATCAGGGTTCTCCTGGTCGTCGCGTTTGCAAACATCGGCAGCATGGTTGGATCTTTCCTCGGCCTCGGTGAATTCCTGCAAGCGGTGAACCCATGAACGTCACGAAACAAGAACTGGTACACGTAGCTGGCTCCGTCGCCGCCTTGACCATCGGGTTCGCCTTCGTGGAAGCCGGCACAAGCGTAGACCTAGCAGCCCGTTGGGACGTCCTGCAGAGGCGCCCAATCCTGTGGCTCGCCTCCTTCATTGCAGTCTTCTCCGGGTTCGTCTTCCACGAATTGGCACACAAAGTGGTCGCCATCTCCTACGGGTACTGGGCGGAGTTCCGAGCAGAAGCACGCGGCCTCGGCATCAGCTTGGCCTTGGCCATCTTCATGGGCGTGTTGTTCGCAAGCCCCGGCGCCGTACTCATCCATGGCCGCCCTTCCCTGAGGGAAAACGGCGTCATCAGCATCGTTGGACCCGCAACCAACATCCTACTGGCACTCATTGCCCTCCCGTTCACGCTCGCAACGGATCAATCCGCTGCATTTCCAACCGTCATGGGCGCGGTGGCAACGGTTAACGCGGTGCTCGCCGTATTCAACTTGGTGCCCATCGGCAACTTCGACGGCCGCAAAGTGTTCCACTGGAACAAACTGGCCTGGGGTGCGGCCATGCTCGCAGGCCTTGCCCTGAGCGTATTGGCGCTGTTCCCCATTTTGACAACATAGCCCCTCCCGGATTCGAACCGGGGTCACAGGAACCAGAATCCCGTATGATGGACCGCTACACTAAGGGGCTGCATGGTTGCCAGCGTGGAGGGGTCCAGACCGCGGCAGGACGCCGTGCGAGGACCGCTACACGAAGGGGCTGTAGAGGAAAAGGAGTGGACCCGACCGGGCCGACTTTCCCCCGTCTTCATGCTGGCGACTCCAAGGAGGGCCTTAAGGTTGGCTCTCTTGGTCGGCTCCTGCTAATTGGCAACTGGGCCTAATCCATGGCCCTGGTTTACTACCGCGTGTCCAAAGGGCGCGCGGTCCATGAAAAGAAGGATTGCCCCAACCTGAAACGCGGCAACCGGAAACCCTGGACGCACTCGGCCGAAGTGGTCGAAAGTTGCGGTTGGGCCTACTGTTCCACCTGTGCCGGAGGGCGCTAAGTTTGGCGTTCTCTTTTTTGAAATCTGACGGCTCAAGGGCCGGGGGAATTTGCCGCCGAAAAGTTGGCGGTGGGTGCCTACCTATCGGCACGGTGCCAAGCGCGCCCCACTCCTGGAAGGTGCCGACTGAACCCCGCCGAGTGCCGAAAATCGACCGTGAAACGCTCGGCACCATATGGCCCCGCCTCTCCAAAATGCCACGCGAAAAGGTGTCCCGTCCATGACGGCCGCCGACGACGTGCGAATGGCTGTTTACGGCCTGGCGCTGAAGAAATTCAGTCAAAACGCCATGGCTGAAAAAACGGGCAAGTCCAGGGCAACGGTTCAGCACCACCTAAAGGCCCTGGTAGCCCACGGCGTTTTACTCCGCAAAGGGAGAGGCCCCACTGTTTCCTATCGACGCGGAATCAAAGCCGCTTACTTTGAGGATGCTGGCACCCTGCCGACAAATGGACGGTGGGACCGTGGCGGTATCGAAGTCCATAACGCGCGCTGGAAATTTTCCATCGTGCCCGGCCACTTCGCCGCACCTGTCCACGCAAAGCGAAGCGACGCCAACGGAATGACGACCTGGACCTGGGAAGAAAACCAAGCTGGCTTCGGCTACATGGTCCAGGTCCACGAAGGCAAAAGGAACGTTTCCTGCCAGGTCCGTCCCAAGCGCGCCGTTGTCTCCGGTCCCTCCGAAATGGAAGGCTGGCACTACGAGAACGCGCGCGCTGTTGGCGCCCTGGCTGACCGGATGCGCGCGAAGTATTCCTGGAAGCTTCCCAGGGGCGCCGACGGCAAAACCAGCGGCCCCGTTTGGTGCGGAAAGGACCGCATAGAGGCGGCCATACCCTTGGCCCTGGACGTTCGGCCAACACCAAAGGTCGAAGCTGGCGAAGGCGCCGCCTGGATTGACACCAGCCCAGGAAAGCCCGAACTGGAAGTGTCTGGAATGAGCCACGCCATCGCGGCCGCCGAATTGCCCGAAAAGCAAGAGGAACAGGACCGCCGCCTTTCAGCCCTGGAAGCCAGGAGCGCGCGCCAGGAGGCTGTCGCCGAACGACTCCTGGGAATCCAGGAACGGACAACCGGCGCCATGGAAGCCCACAACCTCCGCGAATTGGCGGTGGCTGAAGCCCTGCAACACCAGGCGACTGGTGTCCCTGCTGGCTCGGAGGCGTCCTATGGTTAGGGTCTGTGATTTTTGCGGAGCCAACAGCGGCGACCCGTGCCGCACTCCTTACGGGACGACCATGGAGGGTTTCCATTTGGTCCGCCGTTCTCTTTCCCGTTCTCCCGAAAACAAGGAGATTTCCGAATGTTGAAACTACTGTGTAACTACTCTTTTTCCGAAGCTTGCCGCCTCATGTTCCCAAACACTGGGGACATACAGGCCATTGGCCAATTCCTGGCCGCTGAACCTGAAGCCGTGGCCGACCTGGAACTGTGGCACGAACTCCGCGAAGCGGCCGCCGTTGCCATCAGTGGCGAAGAAAAGCCACTGTTCCCAGTTGGTGGCCATGTGGACCGAATCCGGGGGATGCCCTGCAAGAACCCAACGGTCCACGCCTGGCAAGCCGCCCTAAGCTACGCCATCGGAGTGGCCCGGATGATTTCCAGGGCGCCCCTTCCAATCGTGGAAGGCGAAGCCGCCCCGGTCCTGCACCTTCCAACGGTGACACCATGAGGCCAGCTGGAATTTACGTTCGGGTGTCCACCAAGGACCAGGACGAAGAAACCCAGTTGCCTTTCGTCCTGGAATGGTGCGAACGCAACGGGTTCTCCGTTGCACCAGAACACATTTTCCAGGAGAAAATCAGCGGACGCGACCCAAGCCGACCAGAACAAAAGCGCGCCATGAACGCCGCCAAAGGCCACCACATTGAAGCCATGGTGTGCATGAGGTTGGACAGGTGGGGCCGGACCACCCTGGATGGGTTGGCCAAAATTGAACGCCTGAAGGAATGGAACGTGGAATTCCACGCCATCAAAGAAGGCGTACACCTGACGGACTGGGACACCGACGCCAGGTTCCGCCTGGAACTCATGCAAAGCCTGGCAAGCCGGGAACGCAATTTGATTTCCGACCGGACGCGGGAACGCTTCCAGCACTTGGAAAAGCAAGGCTGGCCAAATGGTCGTCCTGGAATCAGCAAATTGGAGCCATACAAGCCATGCGCGCAATGTGGCGCTGAACGCGATATGGCGCTGTTTGGAAAAGTGAAGGGCGTCCGCCGTCCGCTTTGCCTGGCTTGCAAGACCGCGAAAGCCGCCCACGTCCGAAAAAGGGGGTCAATAAACGGTATGTCGGACGTTCAGGAGGAAAAACCCGAAAATTCGGGGGGGTCCACAAACGACCGTTTGCTTACCCCGGATGCGTCGAAGGATGCAACGGCAAACGACGAACAAACGGGCGGTGGACAATGAAAATCTACATTGCCAGCACTTTCCGCCTGGCGCCCTACCTCACCAACCTGGCCGCCAAACTGGAAACGCTCGGCTACGAAATCCCCGATGTTTGGTGGAACAAAGACGAAAAGCGCGCCGAAGCCGCACCCAATGACGCCGCGTGGTATGCCAGGCCAATGGTGCCAGCCATCGCGGAACGACATTGGCGAACAATCAAAGAGTGCGACGCCCTGGTATTGGTCGCCTTCCACGACCAGGAAACCAAGTTCACGGGCGCCAACGTGGAATATGGTTACGCGCTGGCACTTGGAAAGCCAGTTCTCACGCTCGGCCAAATCAAACGCTCCGCCATGTATGCCAACGCCATTCGATGCACCGACGAAGAAGAACTGTTGGCTTGCCTGGCAATCGTCGGAATGGAGGCGCGGTAAATGTGGCAAGATTTCGCCATGAGTGCGCTCCTTGCCATTGGCCTGGTTGGCACCTGGGGCCAAGTCCTGGACAAAGCGACGCAAGTCCCACGCGGCGCCACCATGCTCAAGGGTGCCAGCGCCCTGGGCATTGGAATCGCCCAGGCCACGCTCGGCCTTTGGGTAACGGCTGGCGTTTCCCTGGTTTACACCGTGGCGTTTGCGCTCCTGGTCACGCTCCGCCCAATCCGGCAGGGGTCGCCCCATGTCTGACGTTCCCGCCGAAGTGGTAGCCCACGACCTCGCCGCCATCCAACGCGGAATCGCAAACCAAACCAACGCGGTGGCCGCATGAAGCAAAAACCAACCTGTGGCGTCGCCGTCGCCCAAAGCCGTTACCGGCAATGCCGAATGGTCGCCGCCTCAAGCCGCAATGTCCAGGGCAAACCGACGCCATGCTGTAAATTCCACCGACGCCGCCAAGACCTGGGGACAAAGCTCCAAGCGCCCATCCCCTTGGCGAATCACCCATGGAAGAAATTCCGGGATGGTGCCGCATGATGGCCGACGCCCTGGCCATTGCCGGAGCCGCGACCGCCCTATGGTTTGCCTGGGGGCTTCTGGAATGACGGATGAAACAAAATGGGCGCTCACCGGCTACGGAATCGTCGCCGCCTTCATCGCCCTGGCCATCATCTACGAAAAACGGGGGTGGGCTTGATGGCTTGCGACGCCGGGCTTCATGCCCACGTTTGGGACGGCGACCATTGCGGCAAATGCAACGCCCCAAACCTGGCAACCATCACGCCGGAACGCTTCCGAGAATTAACCGGGCTTTGCATTTGCGAAGTCGGCCGAGAATGTCCACAAATTGGGGGCGTCAAATGTTAGACGTGGACCAAAGGCCGGTCGGCGGCTCCGGTGCTTGCCTCTACTGTGGCGATACGCTCCAACTCATGTTCATGGATGGGCGCGGCGCCGCTTGCCAAGGATGCGGACCAAAGACGCCCCAGGAGCGCGACGAAGCCCTGGCCAAGGCATTGACGAAACCGGATTGTGGGCAATGCGGGGAACTCATCCTGGGCCAAATCTACCCTGGCGGCCGTTGCTTCGGTTGCTTCAACGACGAACCAACAGCGCCGAAACTGGG
>JBMZMP010000003.1:36329-38853 GCA_049619235.1 Thermoplasmatota archaeon | reverse complement strand
GCAACCAGGTCCCTTCGTGGATGACATCCTGCAAAAATGGCAGGACGAAGAACGCTTGATGGAAATTGCCCGCGAACGCGCCGCCCGCGAAGAACGGGACCGCGCCAAGCGCATCGAAGACCGCGACCGCCTCATGGCCGCCATCGAGAAGCACAAGGAAACCCGCGTGGTTCGCGCCCCCATGGCCAACGCCCTCCTGGAAGCCAAATCGGAAGTCACTGCAGCACCGCGTGGACGGCGCAGCGCGCCAACCACACCACGCGCGGAACGATTCGAACGAACCGACCGCATTGAACGCCTGGAACAAGACATCCCCGCAGAAACCGAGCCGGTCTCCCGCTCCTACGCAGCCACCACCAATTCCCGCTACGAATCCCTCCACAACACCGTGGACGCCATCACCGGACGCGCCCCAAGTGCAGCACCCCGCTCCACGGGCCGCGAAATCGCCTACGACTACGAGGAACCGGAACCCATGCCAAAACGCACCGACGCACGCGGCATGCTCGAACGCAACGGCTACCAAGTGCTCGAATCCCCCGAAGTGCCCGGGTTCCAATTGTCCGCAGCAGCCGAACGGGACGGGGCCTATCCACAACGCTTGATTGTGCTGGAAACCACCCGGTTCACCCGCAATGACGCCGAAGACCTCCTCAACGCAGCCCGCACCCTCGGCCCCGACATGGCCCTCGCCATCGGCGACCAAATTGACAACGAAGCCCGCGGACTCATCCTCGCAAGCAAAGTGAAATGGGTCCGACGCTCCGAACTCAACAAGATCACGCTATGAGGAAAACTGGCACCGCCGCCCTGGACATGCTCCTGGACGGAGGCCTCGAAGAAGACGCCATCACCCTCATCTTTGGAGAAGGGGGCAGCGGCAAAACCAACTTTGCCCTGCAATGCGCTCGTGAAACGCTCCTCGCCGGCAAACGAGTTGCCTACGTGGACACGGAGGGGGTCAGCGCCACGCGGCTCCGGCAAGTGTTCGACGGCCACGACGGCCTCGAAGACAAGTTGCTCTTCTTCACGCCGTTTACCATCCAAGAACAGGAACGGTTCGTCAAGAAGGCCACGTTGCTACCAGAGCTTGGGCTCGTGGTCATTGACAGCATCAACATGCACTACCGTCTCTTCATCGACGGCGGCGACGACATGGAAAAAGAAGCCAGCCGCAGTCTCTACGGGCAATTGCACCACTTGACGCAATTCGCCCGCCAACACAGCGTCCCCGTCCTCGTGACCGGCCAAGTGTACGGTGGCGAAGACAACACATTGCCTTTTGCCCGGCGCACCATGGAGCACATGGTGAAAGCGATGGTTCGGTTTGGCAAGCGCCCCAACGGGGGCCGCCGTGCCACCATGCTCAAGCACCGGTCCATCGAGGAAGGACGGCAAGCGGAATTTTGGATCGGGGCACATGGTTTGCAGGATGGACCTACACAAGATTCATCAACCATGAGCACCAAGTAACAAAAGCCATGGCCATCGCCAAGCTCCTTCCCATTCTGCTCCTTGTCGCCCCGCTGGGTCTTGCCCAAGGGGACTTCTCGGCAACGGACCTCTTGCACGAAGTGCTGGAAAACGGCCCGACCGGACCGGAGGGACAAGAGCTCCTGCCAGAACTTCTTGGCAAAGAGGAACCCGAACAAACCCCTGAACAACCCACAGAAGGCGACGAATCCTTCGGAGGTAAATTCCGGGAAGCCTTCAGTTCCGCATCATGGGCCATGGGTCTCACTGGCGTCTTTGCCACCCTGTTCGGTGTCGTGGGCTTCGGGCTCGTGACCCGCTACATTTCCCCCAAGGAAGCGCTCAAGAACCCACAACGTGCCATGCTGTACGGTTTCATCCGTGCCACGCCCGGCGCCCACTTGAAGCAGCTTTCCGAAGAATTCCAGATGAAAACCAGCAGCATCCTGTGGCACATCCGCAAACTGGAAGCCGCTGACCTCGTCAACAGCGAACGCGCCAACGGCTTCCGGGTCTTCTACCCCGTAGAAGGTGGCGTGGAAGCCAAGAAACTGAGCCGCGCCATGACGGCGCTTCAGAACGAAAACGCCCGCCGCATCCAAGAATTGGTGAGCCGCCGCCCAGGCCTCTCCGTCAAGGACGTGTCGGAGCGCCTCACCATCCTCGGCGGCACCGTCCGCTGGCACCTCCGAAAGCTGCGCGAATTCGGCCTCATGGACGAATTGGTGAGCGACGAGGGGAGCCTCTTCTACGGCACCCCCCTTGGCGAGAAGGCCATGGCCGCGACCGTTGGAATGCCTGTTGCAAAGACCGCCCCCAAGGGAACCCCTGCCGAAGCATGAAGCGCTGGCTTGTTCTCGGGGTTGTTTTGCTGGCTTCCGCTTCGGCCCAGTTCGAATCGGAGGCAAAGAGTCCCACCGTGCCCGATGTGTCCCCGGATGAAGGGTTCTTTTCGGATGGTTTCAAGTGGGCCATCGGCGGCACCGGCTTGACACTCGCGGGCCTTGGATTGTTCTTGGCCATGGGAGGCCTTCGCCACGTGGACCAAAAC
>JBMZMP010000003.1:24603-36319 GCA_049619235.1 Thermoplasmatota archaeon | reverse complement strand
TGAAATTCCAAATTTGATGCGGAAATGACCACAGTTTTGTCTGGCAAAGGCATCATGGAAACTGTGCAAGCACAACCTGGTGTCCACCTGCGGGAGCTTGCGACCCAACACGACACGGCCGTGACGAACACCCAGTGGCACTTGCGAAAATTGGAGCAAGCTGGGTTGGTTCGCACCCAGAAAGTGGGCGGACGCCGCTTGTTCTACCCCACCCAGGGCGGCGTTGCCACCAAACAAGCGGCCGTGATGAACGCGGCCACGAACAACCCCAACGCGGATCGCATCTTTGCGTTCGTGACAGAGCACATTGGTTGTGACCAAAAGCAAATGGCGGAAGCACTTGGGTTGAACCCGGGCACAATTCGCTGGCACGTGAAGCGGTTGCAAGATGCGGGTTTGCTGCAAACAGAAAGCCACGGCAACAACACGTTCTACTTCCCAGTCCAGCGCCGCATGCTGGTTGTCAACTGAAGGGCGTCGTAGAACCCCCAGGCAAACGCCGATAACTTGGTTGTCGTTGCAATCACTCATTAATAGGGGGGCTGGCTGGGCCACCTGTGGCCCTCCCCGCCTGCTTGCGCGCCGCAGATCAATACTATCCGCAAGCGAAAGCAGAAGCCGCCCGCCGGCTCACCGAACTTGGCTGGAGCCAGAAGAAAACCGCCAACACGCTGAACGTGAGCCAAGCCATGGTCAGCAAATACGTTGGAAAACCGCCTGAGCACGACCCCATTGTGCAACGATTGGCAAGCGAACTCCTGGAACACTTGCAAGGCAACCGCACCGACGCAGAATGGTGCCACGTGGTGCAACCACTCGTCGGCGCCGCCACCGCAGACATGCAAGACTTCCTGCACGCAGAACGGCTCCTTCTGGAACGCTCACCGGACGTGATGCCGAAAATCGGTGTCAACATGGCCCTGCTCGTAGGAAATGACGTGTTGGCGTACCCGGCCCGCATGATTTCCGCAAAAGGAAGCTGGATTCGCCCCCTGCCACCAGAACTCGGCGTGGAAGGTCACTTGGGGCGCTGCCTGCGGGCACTGCACAAGGCAAACCCCCGCATCCGCGCCCTGGCCAACATCCGCGGAGGCCCGGAACTGCGAAAACGGGTACCCAACTGCACGGAACAAAGCGAAGGGGAGGAAGGGTTCATCGCCGCCACAGGCCCCGGAGTGGACGCCATCCACGACCCGGGCGGATTCGGCTTCGAACCCTGCCTCTACATCGGGGGAGAAACCGCCACCCACGTGGCCAACCGCATCATCGCAATCGAGGAACAAACATGAAACGCATCATCACCATCCTGCTCATTGGTAGCCTCGCCGGCTGCCTCGACACCAACACGGACCAAGAACCACTCGAATTCGACGGCACCTGGCCCGACCTTTCTGGCAAAACCCTCACCATCATGTCCCACGAGGACTTCAGCGCCTTCAACGCCGCCCGCGACTTGTTCAAGAACCTCACCGGCATCGATGACGTGGTGCAAGTGGGCACCGGTGACACCGGCACTGCCCTCCGCACCGCCATCGACCAGAAAGGGCGCCCAACAGCGGACCTGTTCTACGGCCTGGACAACGCATTCCTGCACGTGGCCATCCAGGAAGACCTCCTGACGCCGTACGAACCGTTCTACGCCGACAGGATCCTTCCCGAAGCACTCGTGTTTGGCGACGACTGGTACGCCACCCCGACGGACCAAGGCTTCATCGGCATCAACTGGGACCCAGACGGACCCGGCATGGAAGGCCAAGTGATTCGCAGCCTCTTCGATGTGCGCGCAAACGCCGCCAACTTCGTCACCCAAAACCCCTCCACCAGCACCCCCGGCCTCGGGTTCCTGCTCATTACCATTGACAAGTTCGGAGAGGGCCCCAACGACCCCTACAACTGGCAAGACTACTGGACCGAACTCATGGAAGGCGGCACCCTCATCACCTCCGGCTGGGGCGAAGCCTACGAAGGGCACTTTAGCGGCGGATACGGCGTTGCCTACGGTGGAGCGGGCGACTACGCCATCGTCAACTCCTACACGGAAAGCCCCGCTGTCGAGTACTACTTCGGCACCCCGGAAGCCAACCTCAGCAAACCCCTCGTCGCACCCGGAACCACCTGGCACCAAGTGCAAACCACGGCGATCCTGAAAGGCGCAGCCAATCTGGCGGCGGCACAGGCCTGGATTGAATTCACGCTGACCGATGACTACCAAAAGCTGGCCTTTGACAACGGCGTGTACCCCATCGTGGACGGCATCGACGTGGACGCCTACTACGGCGGCATCGACCCAACGCCCGGCACATTCCAAACCATCGACATGGACTTCGAGACCATCGGTGAAAACCTGGACCGCTGGCTCGACGAATGGGAAGCGCTCTGCTTGGCCCACGAGTGCATCTAATGCGCTGGCCCCTCCTTTTCCTATTGTTCTTCTTTTACTATCCCCTCTGGACCGTGTTGAAACTGGTGGACCGCGCCGGCCTTGCGTTCCTGAAACACCCGTACGTGCTTGATCGCCTGCAGGGCGCCGTCTGGCAAGCCCTACTTAGCGTCCTCCTCACCTTGGCCGTGGCTTTGCCGCTTGCGTACCATTTTCACCGCCACCACAACCGCTGGACGCGGCTGCAACTTGCCATGCACGCGGCACCCTTCGTGTTCCCGGTCTTCATCGTCATTTACGGATTGCAAGCCTTGTTTGGAAACCGGGGCTGGACGCAGCAATGGTTCGGCATCGACGTCCTCGACGCCATCGGCCCCATCGGCACCATTGCCCTGGCCCACGCGTACTTCAACATCGGCTTCGCGACCCGCATCCTCACCAACGCCTTCGACAGCCGCCCCACCCAATTGGAAGCGGCGGCAAAGGCACTCGGCGCAAGCCCCCGCGAAGTGCTCGCCCGGGTCACGGTGCCGCTTCTCCTGCCCCGCCTCGCGGCGGTTGCCTTGCTGGTGTTCTTCTTTGCTTTCACAAGCTTCGCCATCGTTCTGACGTTCGGCGCCGGCGAAGTGGGCACCTTCGAAACGCTCCTCTACCAGCAACTCGGCGGCATCTCCCCCGACCGCAACCGAGCAGCCGCGTTGGCCATTCTACAACTCGCCCTCAATGCAGTGCTGTTGTTTGCATACCTGCGCCTGAGCCAAGCAAGTCTTCCTGCTGAACGCCCCGAACGGCGGCCCGGCAGCAGCCTCGGAGGATGGCTCGTGGTGGCGTTGTTTTCCCTCCCCGTCATTGCGGTGTTGCAGTCCAGCTTCTCGTGGGACGTTTGGCGCAGCCTTTGGCCAGGCCACCCCCGCACCCCAGCCGGGTTTGACCTGCCCGTGGTCCTCGGTAGGACCTTGTTGTATGCAACGGCCAGCAGCTTGCTTGCCATCGTTTTGAGCCTCGGATTGGTGCGCGCAAAGCGTGGCGGACTGCTTGCCACCATTCCACTTGGCACCAGCAGCGTCGTGCTGGGGTTAGGCATGCTGTTCGCTTTCGGCGCAAACGCGCACCCCTTGCTGGACTGGCGGGGCAGCAAGTGGCTCATCATCCTCGCGCACACACTTGTGGCGTTCCCCTTCACGTACCGCGTCCTGCAACCCGCTTACGCAAGCCGAGACCGAAACCTGGAGGACGCGGCCCGCGTCCTTGGCGCAGGCCGAGATTTGTTGTGGAGGGTGCAATTGCCTCTTCTTCGACCCGCGATTCTGGTCGCATTGGGCTTCAGCTTCGCAATGAGCCTCGGCGACTTCGGGGCCAGCCTGCTTTTGATGCGGAGCGACAACATGGCGCTCTCCGTCTGGATTCCCCAACTGGACCGGCCCTTTGACGCGTTCGCGCACCAACAATCCCTCGCAGCCAGCGGCCTCCTGATGTTGATGACGGTCGCCGCGTACGTCCTGATTGAACGATTTCGAAACAACGAGAGTGATTTCTGATGCTCACCATCAACAACCTCCACCACGACTACGACCACAAACCGCTGCTCCAAGGCGTGCAATTGGAAGTGGCCCCCGGCACCATCCACTTCGTTCTGGGGCCAAGCGGCTGCGGAAAATCAACGCTGCTTCGCTGCATTGCCGGGCTGTTGCCCGATGGCGGCGCCGTGACGTGGGATGGCGAACCACTTGGTGCCCCGCACGAACGGGGCGTAGGGCTGTTGTTCCAGGAACCGGCGTTGTTTCCGCACCTCAACGTGTGGCAAAACGTGGCGTTCGGCTTGAAGTACCGAGGAGTTCCCAGAGCGGATTGGCGCGCCGAAGCCGGAACCTGGCTTGCGCTTGTGGGCTTGGCAGATCGAATGGATGCCAAGACGGACCAACTCAGCGGCGGCCAGCGGCAACGGGTGGCCCTTGCCCGGACCCTCGCAGCCAAGCCTCGCGCAGTCCTCTTGGATGAGCCCTTGAGTGCCCTCGACCGGGCGCTCCGGGACGAACTGGGCGACAGCATCGCGGCACTCCTTCGAAAACAAGGCGTCGCAGCGGTCTGGGTCACCCACGACGAAGAGGAAGCGAACCGGCTCGGGGACCGCGTGGAGCGGTTGGTGGAAGGCCGATTGCAACCTCTATAGCCAAACAGCCCAATCCCTGCTCGTGGAATTGGTGGAATCCTTTGGATGGACGCAGCCCAGCGAATTTCTCACATTCCTCATCAACATCGGATTGTGGGTGGGCGCCGCGTTGCTACTGCACTTGGTCATCGCGCCCGTGTTGACGAAGATCGCCAGCAAAACCCCGCTTGAAAGCGACGACAAAATCGTCCGCATCATCACGTTCCCCATTTTCTTGCTCGTGGTGCTCTTTGGCGCCATCCAATCCATTGGCTTGGCATCCCCAAACCCGGCAGTCACCAACGTCCTCGACGCGCTCTGGGGCATCGCGGTGGTCATTGCAGTCACCATCATGGTGTACCGGGTGTGGCACGAAGTGTTCCGGGACATTGGACGCATCGTCTCCCGGAAAACCACCAGCAGCCTGGACGACAAATTGTTTCCCCTGTTTGACAAAATGGGTGGCGTCGTCATCTTCGCCGTTGGGGCTTGGTTCCTGGGGGCCGCACTTGGCCTCGACATGACCCTCTTTGCAGCCGGCGGCGCCGTTGGCGGCCTCGTAATCGCATTTGCGGCACAAGACACCCTTGGCAACTTGTTTGCCGGCATCTTCATCCTCGCGGATCAACCCTTCAAGGAAGGGGATCGCATCGAAATCAAGGAAGAAAACACCTGGGGGGACGTGGTGGAAATTGGCCTGCGCTCCACCAAAATTCGCACCCGAGACAACCGGCTCGTGGTGGTCCCCAACCGCATCATGGGCAACAACCCCGTGGTGAACCACTCCGTCCCAAGCACCGAGTACCGCACGGAAACCCACGTTGGAATTGCATACGGCAGCGACATCGAACGGGCCCGAACGGCCATGGTGGAAGCGGTCGCAAGCGTACCCGGCGTGGACGCGGACCGGCCGGTGGAGGCGTTGTTCGTGGAATTCGGGGACAGTGCCCTAAACTTCCGGCTGCGCTGGTGGATTCCCAACTACATGGACACCCGCCGCATGTTCGACAAGGTGCACACCGCCGTCGAAAAGCGACTCCGCGAAGAGAACATCGAAATTCCCTTCCCACAACGCGTCGTCACCATGGTGCAAGGATGAAGCCGGCACTTGCCGTGGCACTGGCGCTCCTCGTGGCGGGCTGCACCGCACCCGCCCAACTGGGCCCTTGCGGAGAAGGCGAACCAACCGGCGCAGGCCACTTGCGGTACGCGCTTGACGACTCCTTGTCCAGGGACTACGCCCTACGAAACGCAACTGTGACGTTCCTGCAAGTGGCGGACATCAACGAACGACCAACGCCCAACACCTCCAACGTGGAAGGCCGGACCAACGCGAACGGCTGCATTTGGTACACCTTGGAGGATGGGTACTACCACGTCACCATCGTCATTCCCAACAACGAGGCGGGCGGCAAGGGATTCTTCGAGGAAACGCCGTACAAACTGGTCGGCGATGACCACAACTTGACGCTCGGGTTCCACAACGGCTAGGACATCAAGTCCCGCAAGCCATCCAAGATGATGCGGGTGTGGTGCAGGTCCTCTGCATTGTACTCAATCAAGTCCTTGCGGATTTGCGGGTTCTCCGAGCGGCGGTAGCTGCGGTACAGCCGAAGGGCGTGGTACCCGTCTTTCACCTTCAACGGGGGCTTCTTGTAGCCAAAGAACTCAGCGACCTTTTCCGATTTGAACCGCTTCACCGGGAGGTACACTCGCTGCGTTTCCGCGCTGCCGGTGTAGATGACTTGGTTTTGCAAATCAAACCAATTCACTTCGTTCACCCAGCCGGGGCTGATGCCGTATTTTTCACTGGCGCGGCGCAATTGCACCGAGTCGCTGGTGTCCCCGCCCCAAGACATCATGGTGGGGTTCTGGTCCTTGCAAAGCGCGCGGAAGTCGCGGAGCAACTTCTCTTGGCCACGGCGGCTGGTTTCGAACCAACTGGTGACTTCCCGGGTGTGGTGATCGAGCATTCCGTACAGGAAAATTTGGCTCGCCGGGCCGTCAAACTCCAGGTCCATGTGGATGATGGGCTCGTTCAAGTCAAAGATGCGGGGGTCCTCCGCGAAGACAACCGCTTGCCCCGTGGCGTGGGCCTGGGCGAACCCTTGCAAGAGCGGCAGTTGTTTGCGCACGAAGCCCAAGTCGTTTTCGAACTCAGGGTGCGTCTCTAGGAGAGAAAGGTCTGCTTTCCAAAGTGCCTCCACGGAATCAATGCCCGCCGAGCGCAGTTTCTGGGCCCGGTTGTCCTTGATCATGGGGAGGTCAGTCAAATCCACGAAACGAAACAGGGAGGTTCCATAGAAAAAACGTCTGCGCTGCCGAGGGATGCGCCAAACTGGCTAAAAGCGGGTTTTCCATCGCCGAACCATGCCGGAAATTGTCGTCAAAGCGGAAGGTCTTCGCAAGTCATACCTACTTGGCCGAAAGCGAATCAATGTCTTGGACGGCGTAGATGTTGCCATCAAGCGCGGCGAAATGGTTGCCGTCATGGGCCCCAGTGGCTGCGGCAAAACCACCCTGCTGAACTGCCTGAGTGGCATCGACTCGGTTGATTCCGGTCGCGTGATGGTGGAAGGCAACGAAATCACCGCCATGCAGGACAAGGCGCGCACGTTGCACCGGGCCAAGCGAATGGGCTTCGTGTTTCAGGCATTCAACCTCATCCCCGTCATTACGGCCCAGAAGAACGTGGAGTTGCCTTTGCAGTTGCAAGGCCTGAAGGCAAAGGAGACGCAGCAACGCGCCCTCGCCGCCTTGGAGCAAGTTGGGGTGGCGACACGGGCCGGGCACAAGCCCCTTGAAATGAGCGGGGGCCAACAGCAACGCGTGGCCATCGCGCGGGCCCTGGTGAATGAGCCCGCGATTGTGTGGGGCGACGAACCCACGGGCAACTTGGACACCAAGACGGCCAAGGAAGTCATGGACCTCTTCCTGGAATTGAACAAGGCCGGGGCCACGTTTTTGATTGTGACGCATGACCCGAAGGTTGCGAAATTGGCGCACCGCCTGCTCCACATGGATTCTGGCCGCATCGTCAAAGAAGTGGTGCAGAGGAAGCTATGATTGCGATCATCGGCGGACTCATTGTCGGGGCGTGGATTCTTTGGCTTGCCATCCGCAAGCCGGTCTTGTTCAAGATGGGCTTTGGGTACACGCGCCAGCGCCCAAAGCAAACCGCGTTCATCGTTGCGGGCCTCATGGTCACCACCACCGTCGTGGCCGGGGCGGGCATTTTGGCAGACAGCTTCACGGAAAGCTACCTCGCGTCCGAAGGAAACAACCGCGCACATTACGACGGATTCCTCGACAGTTTCTATTCTGGTCCGGACGCCGATTGGGCGGGCTATTTTGCCGACGAGCGAGTGGCATCCCTGCTGGAGTCCCGTGAACCGTTCGTGGAATCCAGGGCGTTCCTGCAGGACGAGAGTCGGTTGGGTGCCGAAACCCAACTCTACCTCTTTTCGGAGAAAACCCTCGAAACCATCGGGCAGCCCCTTGCGGAGAACACCGTGCTGTTGCAGCAACGGTTTGCGGATGAAGGCCGGCTCAAGGAAGGTGACTCCGTGTTCATCGACGGCACTGTGCAGTCCCAGTCCCAACCCTACGGGGAGTTCTTTTCTGGACAAATCACGGCATTCAATGGCCCCACCGGCTGGGTCGTGGCCCCCGGGTCGCAGAACCAATTCTCGTCGGACCTGCCGTACCCGCCCGTGGCACTGTTTCTCAATAGTTCCCTGCCGGATTACGAAGTGGACGTCACTTGGCCAACCGGGGAAACCCACACGTACCGCGTATTGGGTTCGGGAATTGCGCCTGTGCCCAGTAACGGCGCGGATGGCGTCGGGGAATGGCAATTCGAGATTCGGGCCGAGGCCGTTGCAGAATCGTTTACGTTTGAACCGAGTTGGCAAATTTCCTTTGACTCCCACGTGGGCGGATTTGAAGGCACCGTCGGCGGCGTCGTGAAGTCGGTCCAATTGCCGCTGTACTTGCACTCCGAATTCGCCATTGGCAACCTTGGCGATTTCTCCACGCCGGAGCCCAATGGCTACCTGCTGAACCTGGCGCCCGGCACAAACGCGGCGGACGCGGGGGAACGCCTTCGCAGCGTCGCCAACGAGTACGACTTGAACGTGCACGCGTTCCTTGGCTCTGAGAACCCGGAAGCAGAAGCCGCTCTGATGCGGGTCGCCGCGAACCTGGCGTTCTTGTCCATGGGTGGCCTGAGCATCATCAGCGGCGTGGTGCTCATCGTGGTCCTGATGGGCCTCTTGGTTGAGGAACGCAAGCGCGCCCTTGGCACCATGCGGGCCCTTGGCGCCACCCGGGGGAACTTGACGTTCCTGCACGTGAGCGAGGGCTCCTTCTACGCGCTCATGGCGGGCGGCATTGGCATCATTGGAGGGCTTCTGATGGCGGTCTTCCTGCTTGGGTCCATTGAACAAGTGGTGGGCGACGGGGAAGAAGTGGTCCTGAGCGCCAATCCCATTGGCTACATTGGAGCCGGCGTCGCAAGTGCCCTCTTGATTCTCGGGGTCATCACGTTCTCCGCGTACCGCATCAGCAAAATCGACATCGCAACGGCGATTCGTGGCGAGGAGCAAGATGCGCGCCGCGACCGAAAGAAGGCCCGCAACTGGGCCATGGTTTGGGCCATTCTCGGAGGCATCTTCCTGTTGCTTGGCGCCATCACTGGAAACGCAAGTCACTCGGAGGGCTACTACGAATCGCAGGCGGCTCCGGGGCTGTCCCTTGGGGTTTCCATTGGCATCGCCTTGCTGGCCATTGGCCTTGCGCCGTGGTTCGGCAAATACGTGGGCCGTGGCCCTGCTTTGACCTTCATCAGTGCCGGCATGCTCGTGCACACGGCCCTCAGCTTCACCTACCTCAAGATGGACTCCGAACTGGATGGCCTCTCCGTCATGGTGCGCCTCGTGACCATTCCCGTGGCGTTCGGGGTGCTCGTGGCGTACAGCAGGCCGCTTCACGATCTCGTGGTCCGCATTGCCACTCGCTTCGGCGGCGTGGCCGCTCTTTGGGATTCCGCTCTTAGCACCATTCGCAACCGGCCCGCCCGGAACGCCATGACCATCGCGGTTCTCGGCAGCGTCCTCATGGGCATCACGGCCATGGGGGCCTTGTTTGCCACGTTTGACGTGGAGGAACAAGGGGAGCTTGGAGGGTACAACGCGGTCGTGCAAATGAACGACGGAGACTTGCAGGAGGCCTACGCGTTTTCTGAAGTGGAAGTGGCGCCTGACTCCGTGGTGTCAAAGTCACTGGTCGTGGAATCCGCCGACCCGTACCGACTGTTTGGCATGTCCATGTGGTCGGACGTCTGGACCTTTGACGAAGTGGTCCTTGGGGCAACCGCGGATGCGGTGTCGCAAACCAACTTCGCATTCAGCAGCAGCCGAGCCAACGCGTGGGATCGCGTATTGGATGGCTCCGGGGTGATTCTCGCAGACGGCATCCGAGACGACGAGGGGGTTCCGTTCCGGCTGGGTCGCATGGTGGGCGTTCTGGGCGAAGACCGTGAAGTGGTTGCGGAGCTGGAAGTAGTGGGCATCCTCCGCGGCGTGTCTGCAATCACGGGCTTTGTTGCCAGTGAATACGTGGAAGCGCATGAACGAGAAGGCCAAACGGCACTCCTTGCCTCCGACGACGCCGGGTACGCCGTCCGGGTTTGGGAAAGCGCGTACCGGTCCCTGGGAGCCCGGGGCGTGGATGTGCAAACCACGGTTGCGGAGGAAAGCGCGGAAGCCCGCGTCATCCAAACGTTCCTGTTCAGTTTCATGGGCCTGGGCATCGTCATCGGCATGATCAGCCTCGGACTCACTACGACGCGCAACGTCATGATGCGCCGACACGAAGTGGGCGTCCTGCGAGCCATTGGGGCCAAAACGAAGGACGTGGTGACCATTTTCAGCATCGAAACCGGGTACGTGACTGCGTTCAGCATCTTGCTCGGCTTGGCTGGCGGACTTGGCATGGCCGCCGCCGTCATCAAGGGCGTCGAGGGATTGGACATTGACCTCAAAATCAGTTGGCCCCTTATGCTGACCCTGTACGGATTCACGGTACTCTCGGCGGCAATCGCCACGGTCATCCCCGCGTACATGGCCAGCAAGATTCGCCCCGCGGAAGCGGTTCGATACGGAGAGTAAACGAATTCACGGCAGGTCAAAAAACGATGAAGGGGGAAAGGATGGCTCGTGGGTTACGTGCGGGAGGCCACTGCGTTGTAGTGGCTGGCCCAGACGAACGGCGCGGCAATGTTCAGGATGGGGATGAACATGAAGATGAACGGCATGTAACTGCCGGCCATGCCATGGGATTCCCGGATTTCGTTGCAGCGCTTGTTGTTGCCGAAGTACAGGAACCACCAGATGAATGGAATGAACAGGCCAATCCAGAACAGCACTTCCCAACTGTTGTCTTGCTTGGACGCGCGGCCGAGGTCGCCACTCATTTTGTAGACCGTGACCCACATGTAGATTCCAAACGTGATGAGACTCAGGAAGAACACCTTGGCAACGGAAACAGTGCGGAGTCGGCCCACAACGGGGCTGGAACCAGACGTGAGGGCGCCTCCGGTTGGGGGTGCGCTGGAATGCGCGTACGCGGGTTCAGGGTCTGCGTACATGGGTTCTGGTTCGGCGTAGGTTTGCTGGGGGGCACTGGAACCGAAACCACAGTTGTGGCAAACCGGCTTTTCACCGGGCATCACTTCGACTTGCGTTTTGCACTTTGGACAGGACTTGACAGCCATCGTCGGACCATCCAAATTGCCTCGCTTAATGGTTCCGAAGTCGGGGCATTTCAGGCGACGCTGAAAAAATACGGGTAAAAAATGAAGGGAGAAGGTTGGCCCGGGGGCTTAGGTGCGGCGAGCGAGGTCGTTGTAGTGGCCCGCCCAAACGAACGGTCCCACGAAATTGACGATGGGGATGAACATCAAAATGAATGGCAAGAAGGACCCGGCCATGCCATTTGCTTCACGGAGCTGGTTCACTTGCTTGTTGTTCTTGAAGTAGAGAATGAATGTGAAAATCACGCCGATGTACGGGACGAATGCAAGCCAGAAGAACGTCTTCCAGCTGCTGTTGTCTCCGGTTTTTCGGTGCAGATCTCCGCTGGTTTTGAACACAAGCATGGACGTGTAGATTCCAAGCGTAATGATT
>JBMZMP010000003.1:14115-24593 GCA_049619235.1 Thermoplasmatota archaeon | reverse complement strand
CTTCGCGAAGTCGCCCGGGAACCGGGACTTCATGTGCTTTGAGAGATGCGCCGTGCAATTCGGACATGGCGAGCCAGACTTCGAGGTTTACTTCATGGTTGCGAAGCAATTACGGGTGGTCTACGTTCCTGTCGAAGAACTGGGTTGCTTGGTCCAGGCTCATGCCATGCAGGGTCGCAAAAATCATCCGAGGGTTGGACGTTGCAACAAAGTCATGAACGTGAATTTCGAAGGATTCATTGTCCAAGACGCTCCAAAAACCGCCCCCGGGGGCATCCATGGAGCCATGTGAGGATGTCACGCGGGCCCGGTCACCGGACAAAAATGCCCACTGCAGCCCGGTCCCGGCCTCGGATGCCCAACGGAGATTTTGGCCCACGAACGAGTTTCCGACCCAGGTTCCGCCAAGGCTTGCTGGGTCCCCGACACAGGAGAAGTCAAGGGGCACAACTGTGATGGTCGTGGGGTCCGCTCGAACGGTTGCTGTAGCGTCAATCCCTTGGTTTGCGATGAAAAATGCACTCGTGTAGCCCGCGGATCCAAACCGAGAACCCTCAACCGGCAATGCATGGGCGCGGACGTCGGTTGTGCCAGTGCTGGCGCCTACGAAGTAGCCGGAGCCGTCGGTGAGGAATGTGTCTGAGCCAGTTCCGAAGACCAAGCACGCTTTGGGGGATTCGCCTACTTCTGGGAATGGAACTTCTACGTTGTATTCGACGGGGCCATCGAAAACATAGAGTGCACTTGCGTTGGAAACATCGATTGTTTCCAAATTGCGGCTGTCTGAGGCGTCCGGTGCATCGTCGGATGAAGAAACACACCCCGAAAGCAGCAACAAACAGACACTGGCCAATGCGAAACGCATACTGGGCGATTGTCCGTTCCGGATTAAGCTGTTGGCTGGTTCGATCCGCCCCCGGATGGCCCTCGGGTCCTTCCACGCAGGGTAAGGAGCGCCAGCCCAAGAAGCACGATCAACGGTGTGGCAGGAGGCGCACTCTCGGAGGTAGGTTCTTCGCCCTTAATCATGGAAAATGCAAGAAGCGGGGGTTCAGTTTGGGCTTCAGGGGGCATCGGGTAAAACGCGGATAGGGATTGCAGAAGCAGGGCTTCCACTTCGGCTTCCACTTGGCTTACCAAGTATTGGACCGCTGCCTCCAATGCTGAAAAAACGGCCTCGATTTGTTCTTGCAGCCAAACCACCACTTCTTCCGCCTTCTCTGCGGCGCCCCCGTCGTACCATTTGTCGTGGTCGCGGAGCCATTGGCGAATGTCTTCCAAGTCATTGTAGAGCCCGCTCAGCATCATCACGTACGAGTTTTCGTTTGTGAACTCGTTTAGGGTTGCTTCGACAAATTCGAAGAGCGGTTCCGCGGTCTCCGTGGTCCGGCTCAGGACTGCATCATACAATTCACGGGTCGGGTAGGAAACAAACTCATCGGTGGCTTGGAGAACTGCCGGCACCAATGAGGCCGATTCGTAGACGGCGTTGAATCCTTCATCGAATGCAATCACTCCTTGTGCTGAGACGTGGACAAGTTCGACGACCGGGAACTGGGCGATAGCAACGGTCCATGCGTTGTAAGAATCCCAGCCGATTGCCTGCAGGTCTTTCTTCAATTTGACCATGATGTCCGCAGCGGACCGAATGGGCTCAACGGCGGCCTTCAGGTCTCCGAACTCCGCGGCCAAAGCTTCGGGGGACTTCATTGGGTCAGGGATGGAGTCAATGAATCGGGCCGTCGCGGCCAGCAATTCGTCATGCGGACTGGCCGTGAAATTGACCGGAATTTCCGCGTGGAAATTCGTGAACTCTGCCGGCTGGGCCGGGTCACAGCTTTCGTCTTGATCGCTAAATTGGTCCGGCTCGAAAACGGTCGCAGAAAATCCGATGAAATCAACAGGGGGCGTGCTCGTAGAGGGCGTCGCCTCAACCACGAAATCCGCACTTCCATTCTCGATGAGCGCAATGGCCAAAGTTGGGTTGGAAAAATACGATTGGACCCCGCACTTCTCCAGCTCATCAAGGGATTCTGCCGTTTCAGAGTCCTTCAGAATTGTGGACGTGTCGAACGCGGCCATCGGTGTTGAATACCGAACACCTGGGGGGGTTTCTAGCTCCACGAAGACCAGGGTCTCGTTCTCGAAGGGTGCTTCGATGCTGATGCGGAGCAAATTTACATGCCCTGCTTGAAGCGGCAGCTCTTCCGGTCCCCATGCGAGCTCAATCGGAGCCGCGGCGGTGAGGGAGGGTAGGATGAGGAGGGCCGCTGCAAGAAATTGCCAATTCACGGCGAGGCGACCTATTGAAGGATTTAGGGATTTGGCAGAACCGGCGCTTCGGCGAATTCGCCTTCCCGCCGTTCGACGGGGACGCCGCCGAGTTCGACGAGTTCGTTGCCGTTCCACTTGGGCCGCAGGAGGTCGCGAGGTTTGCAGGTGGCAAGCAAGTAGTTGGCAACGAGGGGCCATGCCATGATGACGTCCGCGTAGCAGGTGGCCTTCGTGGCTTCTGCGTGCACTTTGCCCCATGCTTGTGCTTCTTCCAGGGTGCTGCCGGAGAGGCCGTTCCATTCGGGGCGGTCCATGGTGATGTTCACGGCGTATTCGTGTCCTTCGCGGTCAGTGTACTCGGTGGTTTCGCAGACCACTTCGCAGTCGTTGACGAAGTTCTTTGGCACGCCGCCGCCGAGGTAGATGACGCAGCTCTTCTTGCTGTTGCCTTTGAGTTGCGTGATTTCCCAGTTGTCTGCCACGGGGTCGTGGATGAACGTTTTCTGGGTGCCGGCGCGGGTGTGGCGCCAGTGGTTGATGCAGAGGCCGATGCCCATGCTGCAGTCGGTGAGGGCGGGGATGAACAGGGGGACTTCGAGGCGGTTGACGGCGGCGATGACGCCTTCGTTTTGCGCTTTGAGGCCGTTGTATTCGCGCTTGGTGCGGATGGTGTGGCCCACGTGGTCCATGAATTGGCGGCTGGTGCGGGGGCCGCTGATTTCTTCGTCGTCTGCGAGGTAGGAAATGTATCCGTCGCAGGCGCGGAGGAAGTCTTCGTCGATGTAGGAGTCGTAGAGGCGGTCAATCATGTGCTCGCGGAGCAGGAGATTGTCCACGGTGGGGCGACCTTGGCCCACGGGGCCGCCGAGGCTCATGTAGAGGTCGTCGTCGATGCAGCCGCCGGTGCTGACCCAGGCGTCCACGAAGCCGGCTTCCATGAGCTTGACGAACAAGTCGCGCATGCCGGTGCTGATGAGGGTCCCTGCGGTGGCGAGGATGACGGTGGGGCGGTCGGGGTCGTTGAGGGCGCGGCGGAGGATGTCGCAGACTTGCCCGATTTGGCGGCCTTGGGCGGACGTGTTGCGCATTTGGTCAATGAGCTCCACGACGCTGTTGGTGGGTTGGACTTGCGCGACGGGGTTCGCGAAGAAATCAGGCTTGTTCCAGTTGTATTCGGGGTCAGTTGCGGGTTGCATGAGTCACCTCCGGGCGTGCTTTTCACATGTGCACAGATTTGAGCCTATCCCAACTGCTGCCACAGCAGTTTTGCAAGCAATGCAGCGCTGACGGCGTAGAATGCGAGGCGGATCCAGTTCAGGTCCACTCGGAGGGTGAGGCTGCTTCCGATGAGGCCGCCGATGACGTTGGTGACAAAGAGTACGCCGCCAACAAGCCAGTCCACGTAGCCAAGAGCCGCAAACAAGGCGAGAGCACCGAGGTTGCTGCCGAAGTTGAGGATGCGGCCGTGTGCCGCGGCGTGCCGTAGGTCCATGCCGAGCAGGCTCACGAAGGCAATGATCAGAAACGTCCCGGTCCCGGGGCCAAGGAACCCATCGTACCCGCCAAGCAGCAATGCGGCAATGGCCATGAGTCCCGCGCCCCGCGCCACCGGCTTGTGGGTCAATCCGAACTTCGGGGTCGCTGCGGCGAAGACCAACAACGCGGCAATGACCACAATGACCATCCAGACCAGGGCCTCCGCTTGCACGTGCAGGATGGCCCAAGCGCCGAGGGCGCTGCTGGCGACGGCGATGCACCAAGCTGGCCCGGCCCAGGCCTTGTTCACCAATCCGCTGCGCCAGTACTGCACGGCGCTTGCGGAACTTGCTCCCGACGCGGCCAATTTGTTGGTGCCAAGGGCAACGTGCGGAGGCAAGCCGAAGGCGAGGATGGCGGGCAACCGAATCAAGCCGCCGCCGCCGACACTGCTGTCTACGATGGCGGCGAGGAACGAGGCGGCGATGAGCAGCCACCATTCGCTCATGCTTCGGGGCCTTCTTCCAGTTTCGCGATGGCCCGGTCCATTTGCAATTGCGTGCCAAGGAGCAGGATGCGGTCCCCGGCGCGAATGGTTCGCTCCGGTTCAAACCGCCGGACGTGGGCAAAATGGGCGGGCCAAATGCCGATGATGGGTTGGCCTTCCAAGTGGAGCGTTTTGTACGCTTGTCCGACCCATTCGCTGTCTTCTGGTACGGTCCAGTTGAGGATGCTTGCGGCGTGGCTTTGCGCGGTCATGCGGAGGGCTTCACCGTGTGCCACCAGCAACGCTTCGGCGCGGGCAATTTGGTGGTCGTCGCCGAACAGCACCACGTTGTCTCCGGGGAGGAATTTGAAGTCCCCTGTGGGGTTGACGTGTTCTTTGCCGCGCCGTTGCACCATGGCGATGAGGCATTCGCTGAGATCCAGGATGCGGCTTTCTTTGATGGTCTTGAACGCGCAGCGGCTGTCCCGGGTCACGGGGATGGCCGCGCTGCGCATGCCCCATGGGTATGCTTCCAGCAACTGCGACAGCAGGTGCGGGTCAGGCGTGGGTTGCCCGAGCACCCGGCTGAGGCTGTCTTCGAGGGTTTGGTGGAAGTTCTTGAGCCTCCGCCATGCAAGGCGAAGCGCCCCCGCGGTCAGCAGGCCCGCGATGAGGAGGATGGGCCACGTGTTGGGGTTGCGGACCACGACCACTGCGGCAATGGCGAGCACACCGGTTGCGGCGACGGCGTCGGCGATGCGAATCCGCACCATGCCTGCGCCGATTTGTTCACCGGGCCGAAGTCCAAAGATGGCAAACACCAGTTCGCGGTACGCCTTGTACGCCCCCCAGGCCATGGGGGCTGCGATGATGAACGTGGCACTCCATTTGGCAATGGCAAACGTGAGGTCGCTCCAGTCCACGTGGGGCCGAGCAAGCGCGGCGCCGTACGTTGCCACAAGGAACCAGGCCAGCAGAAGCACCAGGTTTGCGATGAGTCTGCGCGTGGCGGCGGCGGGCCATTTGCGTTCCCGCTTTTTCCGTTGCATGCGGCGAAGCGCACGCATCCGCAGGCGGATGGGTTTGGGGAGTTTGAGGAGCGCATCCCCGAAGGTTTCGGAGCGGTTCTTGAGAATCGATGCGACGGGAAGTAGAATCAGCGTGGCGCCAACGAGGCTGCCGCGTAGGTCGGGGTGGGCGATGCCGTGGGTTTCCGCGACGGTGGCAAGCACGAGGCTGAATTCGCCCATGGTGGCAAGGGCGAAGGCGACGTGGAAACTGCTGACCCGGTCTTGGCCGGCAAAGAAGGACGCGGGGGCGTGCACGAACACCTTGGCGATGAGGAACGCGCCTGCGATTGCGAGGATGGTGAGCCACGGCAATCCGAGGATGTTGGTGTGAAGGCCGGAGGCGAAGAAGAACACGGCAATGGCTACGTCCCGGAACCCTTGGATGGCGTTTCGGGCCACGTACCGGCTGCCTGCTTCGGCCGCCGCGACACCTGCAAGGAAGGCGCCAAGTTCTGCGCTTCCGGCAAGGTAGCCGATGTACCCTGCGAGGGCGATGATTGCGCCGGTCCACAGGACCACCAGTTCGTGGTTGTGGGTTCGGGCGACTTCGTCCAGGACACGCGGGACTAGCAAGAGCGCGCCGGCGGCGAGCAGGAGGAGCAGGAACAGCAGCTTGAAGGTGTCTCCAAGTGCGATGCTGAGGTCGGCGCTGCCGGTGCCAACGATGGCAAGCAAGGCAAGCAGCAGACCGGCCGCAACGTCTTCCGCCACAAGGGTGCCGAGGACCCTTTGCCGTGCACCGGGTTTGATGCCCACGGCGAGCCGTTCGCCAAGGAGCGTGGAACTGAGGGCGGCGGTGATTCCGAGTGCGATCGCTTGCGTGGGGCTCCAGCCAAACCAGTAACCGACCAGGCCCACGAGGGCCATGGGGACCATGAGGTCGAAGGGGAGTGTGAAGGCGGAAGCGCGGAGGGTTTCACGCAGCTTCTTGAGGTCCAATTCGAGACCGATGAGAAACAGCAGGAACAGCACGCCCACTTCGGCCATGGACTCCACTTCGTGGAGGGGAATCCAGCCGCCGGACCAGAGTTCGGGGGCCAAGGCAAGCCCTGCGACGAGGTAGCCGAGGGCGGGTGGAAAGCGCAGCGCGTTCGCCAGGCTGCCGGCAGTGGCGAGGGCCAATGCGGCGAGGGCAACTGTGGCAAAGAGCGCTTCCACGAATGGGGATGGATTGGGGTTGCCATAACGCTTGCCACCACAACACCCAAGAAGCGGCAGGTTGGCTTGGGTGCATGAAGCTGCTTTCGATTCTGTTGCTGGTGCCGTTGTTGGCGGGTTGCATTGGTGCAGACGACGCAAACGACGAACCCACCTCGCTGCAAACTCCCCCTGAAGAGGCCATTCCGTTTGGCGATGGCCACGATCACAGCGACCCGGATTCGCACCGGGCGAGCAACGGGGCGACGTTGCTGGACACGGACAATTTGCAGCGCTTCGGCGTGAGCGTCGATCAAGTGGTTGGGGCGCACGCGGCGGACATCCATGAAAACACCCTCGTGGTTGCTGTGAACGCTGGCGAAACCGGCGGCGGGCAGCAAGGGTTCCACGTGTTTGACATCACGAACCCCGAGGACTTGGTGCACGTGGCATTCTGGGACGCGGGCACGGAGGTCAACGGCGACCGAACCATTGCGTTGAGCGAGGATGGCAAAACAGTGTTCCTCGGCTTCGAGTCTGGCGCCCGACCGGGCATCGCGGCCGTGAGCATCGTGGATCCGGCGAACCCCGTGGAAGTGGGCTTCTTCTCGGACCCCTTGGGTTATGGCCCGCACACGCTGAGTACCGGCTACTTTGGTGGCACCCAGTACGTGTTCAGCTTGAGCATCGGCGTCACAATCCTCAGCTACGACGAAGGGCAATTTGTTCCCGTGGGGCGGTACATCACCGCGGATGAACTGGCGGCGCTTGATGCTCTCAACTACGTGGTCGGCGGCGACCCTTCCTATGCCCAGACCTGGGTGTTCCGCAGCATCTACGCCCATGACATGAACTTCTACATGCACGACGGTACGCCGTACCTATTGGTGGCGTACGCGTACGACGGGGCGAAGATTCTCGACATCAGCAATCCGGCCCTGCCCATCTTGCAGGCCCGGTGGTTGCCTCCGGCGGTGCAAACGGAAACCCGCGACGTGAAGCACTACACCCATTCCATGTCCGGGGAAACCGTGGATGGCCGCTTCATCGTGGTGGTTGGCAGCGAGACCTTCGAAGGCGAAATCAACCACATCGCGAGCCCCATTTGGGTGCTTGATGCAACGGACGCCGTCTCGGGGCTGCCGCTCCAGAACGCGCCGGAGCACTTGTCCACTTGGGGCAATCCCAGCGAAGCGCCCGCGGGCCGGCTGGGGCTCAGCGTGCATTTCTTCCGACAACTGGACGGGTTCCTGTACCTGAGCCACTACCACGGCGGCGTTTGGGCTTTCAATTTGACCACGGACGAGGCGCGCCGCGGCATGGAGCCCATTGGCTTCATCATGCCCCTCCCGGAGGAGCCGGCGATTCCGTTCGAGGAATGCTGCATCGGCTGGGACCTAAGTGGTGTGCCCATGGTGTTTGACGTGGTGGTGGATGCGCGTCACAACGTGTACGCGGCGGACATCATTCAGGGCGTGTCGTCGATTCGGTTTCATGAATCACCATAACGCACCCTGACTCTACGCGCACCGTGGCGGATTCCGGCACGGGGTTGCTGACGCCTTGGGCGGTGGTCTGCGGCAGCGCGAAACTGCCTGACCACTCCGCACCGTCAATGGAAACATGTGCGTCGTCGCTGACGGCGAGAATGTTGAGCGTCCCGGCGGGCACCTGCAAGGTTTCCCCTGCGAGTACGTAGCGAATCGTTTCTCCTTCGTGCACCATGCTTGCGTCGCAGTGGTCGTGGGCGCGTCGGAGCAGTTTGAGGTTCGCGAGGAACATGGCGGTGCGGCCGCCGTGACCGCCGAGGATGGTCAAACGAGTGGGCGAACGGGCCAAGGCCTGTTCGAGTGCCAATTCTCCGTCTGTTTCGTCCTTGACGGGGTCTGCGGAAAAATGGACGGGGCCGTCATACGAGTCGCCATCTCCAACCACAAGGTTCGGCTCCAACACATGACGGGCGCCCCCGTCCGCACAAATCACGAAGTCAAATTGGCTCCAATCCGCGTGAGGGGGGATGCCATTCAAGACGAGCGCAATGTGCACAAAAACAGGCAGAAAAAGGAGGGATAAGAGGTTGCGTCTGCTTACGGGACGAACGAGGTGATGGGCGCAGCGGTGCCAAGCTCCACGTCGAGGTTGGTGTTTTGCTCCATGTAATCGATGCCTTGTTCCAAGCTGCTGATGCCGTTACTAAGCGCGTACGGGAACAACGCGACGGTGCTGGTGACGCCAAAGGCGCAGTGGTCGTCGGATGTCATGTAGCCGCTGCCGGAGTCGCCGGGGACGCCGGGGGTGGCCATGTACACGGTGGTGGTCCAACCGCTTCCGCTGGTGCCGAGGCTGATGCCGGTCTTGGGGGCGACTGGGTCTAGTCCGAAGCGGAGGCCGCTGTTGCCGTAGCTGATCAGTTCTTCGCCGAAGCCGGGGCCTGCGCAGAGGGCGGTTGGGCCGCCGAAGTGCAGCACGCTTGGGTTGACTTTGTTGTGGTCTCGGCTGTCGAGTTTGACGAGGGCGAAGTCGTTGTACTTGCAGGCGTCACTGCTGGTGGCTTGGCCCTTTTTGATCATGGTGTCCCAGGAAGAGTAAGCAAGCGTTCCTTGGTACTGAGCGCCATCGATGCTGACCTTCGTGCCGAGGGGTTGGCTGCCTGCGAGGCAACCGTTCGTGTCGGTGCTTCCGCCTTTTCCGGCGCAGTGTGCGGCGTATCCGATGTAGATGTCGTCGTCGTCGTAGAAGACGAAGTTGCTGGTGCATTGGGCGCCGCCCGTGACCATTTGCACGCCGGGTTGGATGGTGGCGGTGGAGAGGGAGGCCCACGTTGGGGCAGCAATCGTTGCGTCTTTTTGGAGGGAGGGGAGCCCGAGACTTCCGGTGAGAAGCAGGGCGGTCATGGTGACAATGGCGAGGGTTCGCATCGGACTCGCATCCGATTGAGGGGGTTATAGAACTCCGCGCTGGGTTCCCTTTTGCTGAAATCCGCAGTTTGTTGGCCAACATGTGTTCGATTTGGATTCAAATAGAATGAACTGGCCGCCCGTTGCTTTGCAATGAACTGCCGGGTCAAAATTTGACAAAAGAAAATTGTGGGTGGTTGTGGGCGGTACAATGGACAAATGTGGGGGTTAGGCGCGTTGTCGATGTACTGTCCGCGCCGCCAGCCCTGCCCTAAGGCCAATTGCGGCTAGCAAAACGCCGAGCTTTCCCTGCGTGCGCCAATCCATTGAAAATGCCAAAATGCCGCAGGGCAAAGCGGCAACAGTCAAGGCAATGATTCCAACCCAATGGGTCTTGCCGGTCACGGCCTTCAATCGCCGATGGTCGTCGAAGAACCTTTGCTCCCGTCCATACCCTCAAAACCCCCGCCTCCGTGGCGCGCCCAACATGAAACTGCTCCTGATTCACAGTGACTTCATTGAATACGAAGCCACGAAGAAGGCCATGAAGGTCGCACCCGACCTCGAAGAGAGCGAAATGAGCGGCCGACTCGAAGAAGCCCTCTGCGCCTTCATCACTGTGGAATCCATCGACGAGGAAAACCTCGAAAGCAGCGTCAAGAAAGCAGCGCAAGAAATCCGCGACGTCGCAAACCAAGTCAAAGCGGACAAAGTGATGCTCTACCCCTACGCGCACCTAAGCCACGACCTCGCCAAGCCAAGCGTCGGCATGAAGGCACTTCCCATGCTGGAAGAAGAACTCGCAGGCGACTTCGCAGAACTCAAACGCAGCCCCTTCGGCTGGTACAAGAGCTTCAACATTTCCTGCAAAGGCCACCCGCTCAGCGAACTCAGCCGCCACGTCCTTCCCGGCGACGACGCCGCCGAAGACGAAGACCAAGGCAACGCCGCCCTGAAAGCAGAAAAGAGCCTCAAGAGCAGCTGGTACATCCTCGACACCGACGGCAGCCTCACCGAAGCAGAAGAATTCAACTTCAAAGGCCACGCCGAGCTGAAACAATTCTACGAATACGAAGCCAAAGGCAACCGCGCCGCCGGCAAAGAACCCGCCCACATCCAGCTCATGCAAAACCTGGA
>JBMZMP010000003.1:0-14105 GCA_049619235.1 Thermoplasmatota archaeon | reverse complement strand
CTACGAATCCGGCTCCGACACAGGAAACATGCGCTGGTTCCCCAAGGGACAAATGATCAAGCGGCTCCTCGAAGACAAAGTCAACAAGGTGTGCCGCGACGCAGGCGGTCTCCAAATCGAGACCCCCATCATGTACGACGTCAACCACCCCGCGCTCAACAAGTACCTCAACAAGTTCCCCGCTCGCCAATACCGCATCAAGAGCGACGACAAGGAACTCTTCCTGCGATTTGCCGCATGCTTTGGGATGTACCTCACCATGGGTCGCGCCAACCTCAGCTACCGGCACCTCCCAAGCCGTATTTACGAACTGACCCACTACAGTTTCCGCCGCGAACAAAGCGGCGAAACCGCCGGCATCAAGCGCCTCCGCGCCTTCACCATGCCGGACATGCACACCATTGTCGCCGACATCCCGCAAGCAGTCGGGGAATTCGAAAACCAATTCCAACTCAGCAAGCAATGGATGGAAGGCCTCGAAGTGCCCTACGAAACCGCCGTTCGCTTCGTGCGAGGGTTCTACGAAGAAAACAAAAACTTCGCAGCGCGCCTTGCACAAACCGTCGGCCGCCCGGTCCTCGTGGAAATGTGGGAAGAACAGAACTTCTACTTCGCAATGAAGTTCGAATTCAACGTCAACGACAGCACCAACAAGCCATTCGCGTTGTCCACCGTGCAAATTGACACGCAAAACTGCTGCCACTTCGACATCCAATACACCGGCGAAGACGGCGAAAAGCACGACCCGCTTCTTCTGCACGCAAGCATCAGCGGCGCCATCGACCGCAACCTCTGCGCCATCCTCGAAACCGAGGCCATGAAGCGCGATGCAGGTGGAAAACCCAGCCTCCCCTTCTGGCTCGCGCCCACCCACGTCCGCTTCCTCCCCGTCAGTGACGAATACGAAGCCCACGCACTCGAACTCGCCGAAGCCATCAACGACGCAGGCGGCCGCGCCGACGTGGACGACAGCGCCGCCGGCATTGGAAAGAAAATCCGCACCGCCGAAAAGGAATGGATCCCAATCATCGCAGTCATCGGGGAAAACGAAGCCGCAAGCGGCGTGTACAATCTCCGCATCCGCAAACCGGAACTCCTCGAACGCGCCGGCATGCTCCTCGAAGAAGGCCAAAGCCTCGGCAACTACGAATGCCAATGGCCCGGACTATTGCAAATCGTGGAAGCCAACCTCGGCACGGAACCCCGCGCCCCGCTACCGCTACCGGTACGCACCAGCGCACGGCCCATTTTCAGGGGCTAAGCGCACAGACTACACCAATTCCAGGGCCATGGTGGGTGGCGCGTGGGCTTGGTCTCCGAATGTGGCGTAGATGGCGCCTGCGGGGGTCAAGTTGACGGTCACGTAGTCGAAGCGGCTGTCTGCGCCGAGGCCGGAGCCGAACAAGGCGTCACCCATGCCGATTTGTAGAATTTCGTCGAAGGTGCCGCCGTTGGCGAGGTCTCGGAATCGGTACACGAGGTCCGTGTCCGTGGTGCCTTTGTTGACGTGGAACAGCACCACCGCTTGGTCGAGGGCGCCGTGGGCTTGGAAGTCGAAATCTTCCACTGTGTAGCCCGAGGGGAGCGTGTATTGGTGGGTCTTGGTGCCTGCGATGCCTTGGATTTCCAGGGTGAATCCATTGTCGCCGACGCTAAGGGCGTGCAGGGAGCCACGGCTGTCCAACCGCAGCACCTTGCCGTCGTATTGGTTGGAGTTGGCGCACGCGAAGAGCCCCGTGGGTTGGGTGATGCCGAAGTCGCAGCCCACGAGGAGGCCGCGGGTGCGCACGCCGAGACTGTTTCCAAGCGGGTACACGTCGGTTTCCTGCATGGATTGGATCCAGTCCGCGTTGGGGTCCGCCCCGCCCTGGATGACGAGGTCGCCGCCACCGATGAGGGAGGTGTCTTTGTTGGACGGAACGAAGTAGTGCAATCCGTCGTAGCTCATCAGCATCTGCGCGCCGTGCACATAGTTGCTCATGGCGTAGCTGATGTAGGGAATCATGACGCCTTCGATGAAGAAAGGCCCTTCCACCACGGCGACCCAAGGGCGGTCGTGGAACGGGTTGTGGACCGGGATGCGTTGGGTGTACCAGGCGTCGTCTGCTGCCACGTACTTGTGCGCCCACAATTGGTCTCCCGTGTAGGGGTCCCAGTTGAACCCGAGAATGTCGCCACCGGGTGCCCCCACGAGGCTGCCTTCGGCGCCAAGAGTTGGGACGATGTTGCTGACGTCTTTCCAGGTCAATCCGTTGTCTTCGGAGACATGCAGCACGGAGCCGCCGTATTCGTACAATCGGCCGTCGCGGTCGGTGTATCCAAAGGACTCGCAGCAATTTCCGACGCCGGTCATGGTGCGCCAGGCGCGGGACCCGATTTGGTTGCCGGCTTCGTCGAGGACGGCGTACGCGTAGGCTTCTGATTCGGCACCGGCATTGCTGGCGGAAAGGGGTGCTGCAACCAAGGGGCCAAGACTTGCGCTCAAGTCGAGCGCTGCACTGAGGGGGCCTTTGCTGTTGCACGGGCCAAGCGCTTGCAACTGGTAGGAGCCGCCTGCATCGCCTTGGTGCATCCAACTGGTCATGTTGCCAATGTTCAGGAGTGGGGCTCCGTCTTTGTGGACAACGTAGCTCGTTGCGTGGGGGACGGCGTCCCAGTAGAATGCCACTGCGCTCGGGCCCGGCGCGATGCCCTCGGATAGGGCCGGCGCCGCAAGGTTTGGCGTGGCAGCGGTTCCAGAAACGGTTTCGGAGATGTCCTCGGTCAACGTCACTTGGTGCGCGATGTCGTTGCTGCACGGCGCTGAAATGGTGAGCGTGTGCGTGCCGGCAGGGAGCTTGCGGCTGAACAAGCCCGCGTCGGAGTACAAGGACTCTCCTTGGAACCGGAACTGCGCGGGGGCCGGCTCGCCGTTGATTTCGAATTGCACTTCCCAGCGGTAGAATGCCTCCTCCGTTTCTGGGAGCGGGTCCTCTGTTACCACCGGCGGCTTCGATGGTGCTTGTGCAGGGGCGGCAACATTCAGGCGGATGGAGACGTCTTTGTTTGTGTCGCAGCCCACTTCGACGGCGATGGGGGAGGAGTTCTCGAAACCAATTTCCAGTGTGCACGGCCCGCGGGGGATGCCAGAGAACTGCGCCGAGCCGTCGGCTGCGGTTTGCGTGCTTCGTTCGTAGCCTGCCGCAAACAACGTCACCGCGTACCCGGCAAGTGGTTCGTCCGTTTGCTCATGCAAGAGTGTGATCAAGAGCGTGCTCGTGGTGGCCGCAGGAGGCGCGGGTTCCGGTTGGGCACAGCCTGCAAACACGAGCAGAAAGAGAACAAGGGCCGTCCGCAGCATGGATTTTCCATGCAGATACCGGGCTTTCAAGGTTCTGTCCCCTCGCCTCACCAGCAGGCGCCGAGGCATACGCCTTTTTCCTCTTCCATCCTTCTCTTTTCGTGGACATTTTTGCAAAGCGGCGCGAGCGCCTGCGGAACGAACTGGACGACCGGCCCTTGGTGGTGAGCACCAATCCGGAAACCACGTACAGCAATGATGTGCACAACCGCTTCCGGCCCCACAGCGACTTCTGGTACCTCACGGGCTTTGCGGAACCCGAGGCGACACTCGTCATGGGCGGCGACAAGGACCTCTTGTTTGTCCGGCCCCGCGACCCAAAAGCAGAGATTTGGAACGGCCGCCGCCTCGGCGTGGAACGCGTTGAGGACCTTGGAATGCAAGGCCGGGCAAAGGACGAATTGTCCGGGTTCCTGCAAGGAAAGGAAGTGGTGGTTGCGGGTGCGGAAACCGGTGTCGCCGGCGATGACGCATCCGGCCTCGTAGCGGACATGAGGCTTCGAAAGGACGCCTACGAAATTGGCGAATTGGCCGAAGCCAACCGCATCGGCATGTGGGCCATGGAACGCGCCCTTGCGAAAGTGGCCCCCGGGAACTCGGAATTCACCGTGGACGCGGAGCTGCACCGCACCTACCGAGAACACGGCACTTGGCCCGGGTACGCGCCCATTGTGGGTGCCGGGGCAAACGCTGCTGTGCTGCATTACACGGAAAACAGCGCGCCGATTCGAGACGGTGACTTGGTCCTGATTGACGCCGGGTGCGAATGGGGCTACTACAACAGCGACATCACGCGGACCGTTTGCGCGGGGGAAATGAGTGGTTTGCAATCCGATTTGTACGCCCTTGTGGAAGCGGCACAAACCGCGGCCATTGCCGAGGTGCGGCCCGGAAACCACTTCCATGCCCCACACGAAGCCGCAACGCGCGTCCTCACGGACGGCCTCCTCGACCTTGATTTGATTTCCAAAGCCGAAGAGGCGCGCAACCATTTCATGCACGGAACCAGCCACTGGCTCGGCCTCGACGTGCACGACGTGGGGGACTACAAAGTGGACGGCAAGAGCCGGGCCCTGGAGCCCGGCATGGTCTTGACGATTGAGCCCGGGCTCTACTTCAACCCCGACTTTGCGCCCTGCCCAGCAAAGGCAGAAGGCATCGGCATCCGCCTCGAAAACGACTTGGTTGTCACTGACGACGGCCATTTGGACCTCACGGCCGCAAAGGGGAAAAGCGCGGACGCCCATACTACACTGTGAAACGATTTCTTTTGCTGCTCCTCCTTGTGGCGTCGGCGCAAGCCGCCATCAACGGGCCGGAGCCTTTTGAGGCAAGCTTCGCTTTTGCGGAAGGCCTCGACTCCAGTGAACTCACGATTATAAGTGGCACACCGGATGTGGCCTACGCAGCGCTGGAGAGTGCCTTTGGGGCCTTCAACGTGGAGGCATTCAGCATCAATGACTTGACGATGGCTTGCTGGAACCTGCAACAATACCAATCCAGTGGCCAACAAGACGGGGACGGATGTGCGACCAGTGCCTCTGGTCAAATCTCCATTCGAACCGTGAACAACGGCAGCGTTGCTTACAATTTCCCGGTCGCGGTCACTGGGCAATACACTGCGGATCACGCATTGACGTACCCCATTGATTTTGCCTTCCAGGATGAATTGAAGGAGATGGGCATTGGCGAGTCCTTGCTCCTGAGCGCCGTGGACGGATTGGTTCGCACGGACAAAGTGCCCGTGTTCCAAGGAACCGGTCTGGTCCGTGGTTCATATGGTTCCATCGCGCCCATCACGGAGGACACTGTGTTTGAAGTGGTTCGCGATGGCAATGTGATTCACACGACGGGGTCCAACCAACAATTCCTCGCATTCGAAAGCACCGTGGGCCTGACCATTGCGCCGTACCAAACCGATTTCGCGCTCATTCCCTTTGAGAACGGTAGCGTTGCGACGTTCGCCCCGGCGGACAAAGACGCGGCCCGGGAAGGGTTCAACCTCACCCGGCTCCAAGGCAACATCGACAACTTGTCCGATGCATCAGGCTCCGGGGCTGATGAATTGCCAGAAGGGCTCGACGGCGCGCAAACCCTCCTCTCGGAGATTCTTGACGGGGGCATCGTGCACGTCAACTCCGACGCGGGCGAAGCAAAGGACGTCCTCGAAGAGGGGGCCTTGATTCGGTTCTCCGAAATGACCCTTTCAAACACGGGCACCTCCGGCGATTTGGCTTGGCAAGGCCAAGCGAGCCTGCAAGTGCGCAACGGCGAAGTTGCTGGCGCGGACAAACTCATTTTCCTGTTCCCTTGGTGGAGTTTCCTCCTCTGGGGGTTGGCCATCGTGGCCATCGTGTTCCGCGTGGTCCGCAAGCAACCCAAGGACGGCCCCCTGGACAAGTTCGCTTGGATTGGCTGGGTGGGCGGCATCCTTGCTTCCCTGCTGGTGTTCTACTTGTGGGACCTGGAAGTGCGTGAAGTGTGGGGCACAAGCCTCCTCAGTACGAATGCTGGCTTCACCGGTATGGCTGCCGTGGCCTTGCTGCAACTCTTGCCGTGGGCCATCGTGGGCATTGCTGTGACGTTGCCTCTGCGGCTCATCGGCACCAACGTGGTACACGCGGCGGGCCTGGGCAAGGGCGCACGCCTCACGGCCATCTTGATGCCCATTTTCGGGTTCCTGCTCGGCGCCACGCTGCTTCTGGACTTCCTCGGCGTCCTCTTGGAGAACGCGGTTGAACGACTCTAGGTTGCATCCTGCGCTGCAGGCGCTCCTGGAGGAAGAAGGCTGGTCCGGGCTCACGGACATTCAGCAAGCGGCCTTCGCGACGGACGCTCGCCACGTCCTCCTCATGGCCCCCACGGGGCACGGGAAAACGGAGGCGGCACTTCTGCCCGTTCTGGACCGGCTGCTTCGTGAACGGGATGCGGTCAAGGGGTGGCCTGCGGGGTTCAAGGTGTTGTACATCACGCCGCTGCGGGCATTGAACCGGGATTTGCGGGAACGTCTGGAGGGGTGGTGCGAGCGGCTCGGCTTTTCCATGGGGGTCCGGCATGGTGACACCACGCAGTACGAGCGGGGCAAGCAATCGCGCAACCCGCCGGACATTCTCGTCACCACGCCGGAGACACTGCAGTTGCTGCTGTACGGCGACAAATTGCGGGCTGGGCTTTCGACGGTTCGGTTCGTTGTGGTGGACGAAGTACACGATCTTGCCGCGAGCGAACGGGGGTCCCAATTGACGCTCGCGTTGGAGAGGTTGGAAGAAGCCATCGCTGCCCCGGGGGGTTCGGCTAAGGAACGGCATTCGCCGGACGCTCCCGCGCCCATGCGAAGCGGGTTTCGTCGTATTGGCTTGAGCGCTACGGTCGCCGACCCGGCAGCGGTGTGCGCATTCCTTGGCGGCCCGCGGCCCGTGGAGGAGGTCACGGTGGAGGCCAAACGCGTCAGCGAATTGCGCGTCTCGCACCCCCCCGCCGGGGAGGAGGAGTCGGGGGAATGGTCCCTGCCGCCGGCGGCCGTGGGGCAGTTGCTTGCGACCAAACGAATCGTGGAAGCAAACAAACGGGTCCTGGTGTTCCAAAACACCCGCGACGGCGCCGAATTGATGGCCAGCCGCGCCAATTTGGCCGGCTTGCAAGTGGGGCTCCACCACGGTAGTCTCGACGCGGAGCACCGTCGGCAAGTGGAGTCCGACTTCAAGCAAGGCAAACTGCACGCCCTTGTGTGCACGAGCAGCCTGGAACTGGGAATCGACGTTGGCGCCATCGACCACGTGGTGCAAGTGCAGTCCCCCCGTAGCGTTGCTCGCATGTTGCAACGGCTGGGCCGCGCCGGGCACCGCATCGGTTTGACGAGCCGAGGCACGCTCCTGGCAAACGGAGCAGAGGATGCTTTGGAGTGCCTCGCCATTGCCACGTTGGCGCGGGACGGAACCCTGGAACCGTTACAGATCCGGGACGCGCCGTTGATTGTTCTCGCACAGCAACTCATTGCCATGGAAAACGAGTACGCGTCCATGCACCGCGACTGGGCGTACAGCATCGTTCGGCGCGCGGGGCCGTACATGGACTTGGACGAAGGCGTCTTTCGCGTGGTATGGGATGCGCTCATTGATCACGGGCAATTCGAGGAGAACGGCCGCTTGCTGCGGTCGGGGCGGGCCCGGAATCACTTCCTCGGAAACGTGAGCATGATTCCTGACGAGCGCACATTCCGCGTCATGGACGAAGTCACGAAGCGAGGGGTGGGAAGCGTGGATGAATCGTTCACGGCGGTTTTGGAACCTGGCGCATTGTTCGTGATGGCCGGGCGCAGTTGGCAAGTCTTGGAGGTGGATGCGGAGCAAGAAAAAATCCGGGTTGCGCCTGCAAAGGAGATGGGCAACGTGCCGGATTGGGCGGGCAGCATGCTACCCGTGAGCGCAACCGTGGCCCAAGCGGCGGTGGAGCTCCGGATGGCGGTGCTTCGCCGGGAACTCTGGCTCGAGGAGTACGCCGACGCGGACGCATTGGAAACCGCGCGAAGGCCCTTGATGGACCAAGTGGAACAGGGTTTGGCGGTTCCCACCAATGACTTGGTCACCATCGAATCGAGCCGGCGCCACGTCACGTGCAACGTGGCCCTTGGCACAAAGGGCAACGAAGCCCTCGGCCGAGTCACGCAGGCGTTGCTGCACCAACGCGTCGGAAAACCAGTCGGGATGCAGTGCGATGCGTATCGCATCCACTTCACTTTGCCAACGGAAATGGGGGCCGCGGACATCGAAGAAACATGGCTGTCCCTGCAAGCGGACGGACTCGAAGAACTACTCACCTGGCTGCTTCAAGACAGCCCCCTCGTCAAGCACCATTTGTTGCAAGTGGCAAGGCATTTTGGTGCCATTCCCCCGAAAATGGACCCGAACCGATTCGGCCGAAAACGCATGGAATCCCTCCTGCAAGACCCCGCCCTTTCCGAGGAGACCCTGAACCGTTTGCTGCATGATCGCTTGGACGTGCCGGCAGTGGCCACTTGGCTCCGCGCCTTGCACGGGGGTCGCGTCCGCATCATCCGCCAGGGGCACGGCCCCATCAGCCGGCTCGGCGACGACCGCATCCACCGCACGCTTGCCCCCAAACCCACGGAGGCCTTGCTGGCTGCGGTGCGGGAGCGACTGGAGAAAGCGGACGTGATGCTGGTTTGTACCCAGTGCCGCCACCGCAAAGACGCGCAGTTGCTCCTCGTGGATGCCATTCGGTGCCGCCGCTGTGGCAGCAACCAAGTGGCCTGCCTGCGGCCGTGGCACGAGGAACAAATCCGCTTCCTCGGCAAAGGTGCATTGACGGCGGAGGAACGGAAACAACGCACGCGGATTCTGCGAAACGCGCAACTCGTAGCCGCTTGGGGCAAGACTGCGTGCTACTGCCTCGTGGCAAGAGGCGTGGGGCCCGACACCACGGCGCGGATTCTGCAAAAGTCCTCAACCCCAAGTGACTCCGTGTTCTGGCGGGAAATCCTGGAAGCGGAGCTGCAGTTTGCCCGCACCTCCGCGTTTTGGAAGGATTGACCCTGCTTGGTGAAGGGCTAAAACGGGGCCGCCAAGTGGCAATGCATGGCGTTCCGCGACGGCCTCGACAGCTCCTTCAGCCTCATCACGGCAACCACCCTCCACACGCTCGGCGCAATCGGCGTCGTGGCGGCGCTGGTGCTCTCTGCTCTTTGGCTTCGCAAGCGCCAAGCAGGAGAAGATGCCGCGGGCCTGCAACGGGCAACGCGGGCACTGGTGTGGGCGAGCCTTGTTGCCAACTTGGTCGGTGGTGCCATGCGCACCTACCTGCCCCGGCACCCCGGACTCGGGGAACTCGGCGAGAACGCTTGGGTGCAAGTGATGTTCCTCAAGCACCTGTTCATCTTCGCTGCCCTCGGCGCGTTGCTGTATCTATCCTACGTGGCCATCCCCCGCGCAGATCCTGCTCGCCGAAGTCCAGCCGTCAGCTTCTCCGCGTTCCTCGTGGTGCTTGGGGTCGTCGTGGCAAGCGTTCTCGGCGGCTATGCCCAAATCACGCCCGTGGAGGGACACGAAGACGACGGGGGCCCCGCCGCCCAAACGCCGCCGGTCCGGGGGCTGCAATTTGCCAACGCTACGGGTACACTCACCACCACGCCCGTGGCCCCAACCACGGCAACCGGCACGTTCGTCATGGCGGACGTGGTCTCGGCCACCGCGTTGTTCATCGGAGAAGGCCTACAACTGGAACTGGTGGCCCCCGACGGAACCACCCATGGGGCCGGCACCCTTCCCGTGGTCCCCGGGCAATGGCAATACGAAGTGTCCGCGCAATTGGCACTCGGTGTACAGTGGAGTCTCAGCGTGGAAATGACCACTGGCGACGCGTCCACGGGGTACCTGCAGGAAACCGTCGCAATCGCACCGTCCCAATTCTTCGAAATCAACACCCAAATGCCCGGCAACGGCACGTTCTGCTGGGACTGGACGTCGTCCGCGGACGTGGCGTTTGACGTGCACAGTCACTTCGACGGCGAAGTGCAATACTTGGTGGAAAAAACCGCCTCCGAGGACCGTGGATGTTTCACCAACGACCGCGAAGGGGGCTACAGTTTGCTATGGGCCAACGAAGGCGCCAGCCCTGTGTCCCTGACGTACAAAGTGTGGGGGCAATTCGTGGTGGATTCCTACTTCCCGCCGCGCGGTTGAACGTCCGCCAAGTTTGCCACGGTGCCAAGGTTGATCTGGGCTCGTGCGGCAACTTCTGGGTCCGCAAACACGGCGATGCTTCCGCCCACTTTCTCCCAAACCGGCACGTCGTTGGCGCCGTTTCCAATGTGCACAACATCCGCGGGGTCGATGCCTTCCTGGTCCAGGTACGATTGCAGGTTCGCCCATTTGTCAAACCGTGCCTCGATGTTGATTTGCTCGCCTTCTAGGACCGTCACGGGACTGCAAAGGGCGCGAAGGCCCCAGCGTCCAAGGAAATCGGTCACGGTGCTTGGTTGGTCGGTGAGGAGCATCACTTCCTCGTGCTTGGCCCATTCGCGCACGGTGGTTTCGATGCCGGGGAGCCAGTTGGCTTTCCGAAGGGCGCGGTGCATGGAGGCAAGGCTCAGTTCCCGCACTTTGCCCCATTGTTCCCAGAAGCATTCTTCCAATCCAAGTTCGCCGGCGAAGTAGCGCCTGTCGCTTTCCTGCACGAATTCGGCGTGGCCGTTGTCTCGGAGGATGGTGGCGAAAGCGGTGTCGTTGGGCAACAAAGTGCCGTCTAGGTCAATGGTGATCATGCGAGTTCCAGGTCAATGGCGTAATGGGATTCCGTGGGGGAGTAGTTTCGAACGTGGCGGGTGTGAGCGACGGTTGCAACGCGGCCAATGGCCCCGAGCTCGGCGACCAGTTCTGCGCAGCGGGTCGCGAGGTCGTTGTCGGGCAGGATTTCGTGGTGGTGGAGGGTGCCGCCGGGCGCGGTGCATTGGGCCCCAACGCCAAGGAATTCTTTGGCCAAATGGGGCAGGTTCATCACCACGTGTTTCGCCGGTTCTAGCGTGGGCCCGACCTCTCGAGCGTCACCACAGATGCATTCCAGGCTCACTTTGGCGCGGGCTGCATTTTCTTGGGCCAGTGCAATGGCGTCCGGGTTCAAGTCCACGCACACGACGGCGGCCCCTGCTCGTGCCGCTTGCACGGCAAACGGCCCAGCGCCGCCGAACAAATCAATCACGGAATCGCCGGGCGAAAGAAGGGCAACCAGGCGCGCCCGTTCGTCTGCAAGACGAGGGGAAAAATAGGCTCGGGTCACGTCCACTTTCAGCTGAAAGCCGTTCTCCGCTACGATGGTCTCTGCATTGCCCGTTCCGGAAATCCGTTCCAAGTCGCGGGTGCGGAACGTGCCCTTCACGCCGTGGTCGTGGAACACTGCACGGGCGCCAAGAAACGATCGCAGCGCGTCTCCGAGTTCGGTTTTCTTGTGCTCTAGGCCGGGGGGAATTTTCAGAATCGCCATGTCGCCAAGTTGCTCGAAAGCTCGACTGGCCAACGCCTGTTCGGCTTCGTTCAAGTCCACCATGTCCATGAAGGACTTGGGGCGCACGTCGCGTTCGGTGAACTCCCAAGTCTCATCGGATACCTGAACGGGGAACCAAACCCCGTCCGGCGTTCGGGACGGATCCAAGTCACGGCGGAGCGCCCCCTCTGCCTGCAACGCCCGGCGCAGCGATTCCGCTTCTTGGAAGCGGGCAAACTTGCCGGGCGCACGGACCATGGAGCTCTGGACGGGGGCGGGGTCCAAAAAGCCCCCCTTCTTGGGCCGGTTGTGGCCCTGCACCTGATTGGTCTTGGATTGTACGACGCCTCCGACGTCACCGTCAAGGGATTGGAGCGCATTCGCGCCTGCGACGAAGTGGTTGCCGAATTCTACACGGCAAAACTCACCGGCACGCCGTTTGACGAATTGGAGGCGTTCCTTGAGCGCAAAGTGCGCGTTTTGGACCGCGAAGGCGTGGAACTGGGCGGCAAGGACTTGGTGGCACGCGCCAAGACCTCCGACATTGCATTGCTGACTGCGGGTGACCCCCTCAGCGCCACCACCCATGCAGACCTCATCGTTCGGTGCCGCGCCGAAGGCGTCCCCGTACGGGTGGTCCACGCACCCTCCATTTTCAGCGCCGCCCCCGGCCTCGTCGGCTTGCAACACTACAAGTTCGGCCGCACCACGACGCTGGTTCGCCCGGAAGACAACTGGATGCCCACCAGCCCCTTCGACGCGGTGCAGGAAAACCATGAACTTGGCAACCACACCCTGGTCCTGTTGGACATCAAAGCGGACGAAAGCTACTACATGCCGGCAAACGAAGGCATTGGCTTGCTCCTCAAACTCGCCGAGATGACTGGAAACGATTGGTTCAACGAAGAAACCCAAGTGGCAGTCATTGCTCGCGCAGGTGCCGACGAACCCCACGTGGTCACCGGCCCTGCGGGGGCCTTGCAGGGCATGGATCACGGCGAACCGCTCCACTGCATCGTGGTTCCCGGCGGATTGCAAGTGGTGGAGCAGGAATTCTGGGATTCCCTACAATGCTAAACGGCGCCCCGTGATTGACTGCCTATGAAACGCCGAACGCTCCTTGGGCTCGTGGCGCTTGCGTTCGCCATCTTGTTTGGCATGATTGGCGACGCCGCCGACGCCTTGTACCTCCTGAGCGGCTTGCTGTTCCTGTTGGCCATCGGTTTGTTTGCAAGCCACGCCAAGTTCTGGGGTCGCTTCAAACTCCCCAAACTGGCCCCGTTGTTTCCAAAGGTCCGCGAATGGGACTCGGCCCGCGGCGGCCCCAAGTAACGCGCCTTGGCACCGCAACGGGCTGGCCTGCGGCGAAGCACAAACCTTTCAATGACCATTTCCGATTCTCAAGCGGGACTCTTTGGACTTGAAGGCGTTTGACGACCGGAAAATCCACCTCCTCACACGGGGGAATGTAGATGGCATCATCTGCGCAGCACTCTATTTGCACAAAATCCCGGACCTCAAAGTCAGCTTCACTCCAAGTGGAGATGCCGCCGTGGACGTCATGCGCAAAGACCTCTCCTCCACGAAGTTCATCCTCACCGACCTCGGATTGACGCCCCGGCTTCTCAAAACGTTCCGGGACAAACGAGGATTCCCACAGGAAATCCTGTACCTTGACCACCACGCTGGCAGCCTCGAGCAAGCCTCGGAAATCCCAGACAACGTGGACAGCGTCATCGACACCTCCGCGTCCGCCGCAAGTGTCGTCTTTGACCACCTTGGCCTCGGCCAGGCGCATGCGCACTTGGTTGCCCTCGCCGACCAAGTGGAGTTCTGCAAAACACCCATGCTTGACCACTTCGAAGGCGGACGATTGGAGAACGAAGCCAAAACCCTCGACTTTTCCTGGCGGCAAAAAGTGGAAGACGACCGCTTCCGTTACTACGCCGCCCGCAAACTCGCAACGGGCGCATGGCCCAGTGAAGTGAGCGAAATCCGCGCCCGCTACCTCACCATGGTCAACGAAGGCCGGTGGGAACGGGCCCTGGAGAAGGTGCGAACCCGCATGACCATCCAGCAAGAAGTGGCCCTGGTGCAATTTGGCCGCCACAAGCCGTCCCTGTTTGGTTTTGGCAGCCGCGCCGTCAGTGAAGTGGCACGGCAAGAGGGCGCCAAAGTGGCGTTGTTGATGAACAAGAGAAAGGATCTCTCCACACTCAGCTTGCGACGCACGGACCCAAACCACGACTTGGATTTGGGCCAAATGGCGACCGAGTTCACGATGCACAACGGCATCGTCGGAGGAGGCCACCCGCACGCGGCGGGCGCAAAGATTCCCACAAAGTACGCGTCTACGTTTCTGAAGGAGTTGCTGTCTCTAGCTTAGCCCGGCCCGCCAAGAAGTAATACACGGGGACTCCGAATTGGATGATGGGGACAGCCGCGCACAAGAGGTACCCCCACCAGCGCCGTTGTGCCCGCGCCGCCGCGATGGCGATGAGGGCACCGAGGCCGAAGAACGCGGAATGGGTCAAGCGAACCCACGGCGCAAACAAGATGCTGCGGTCTTCTGGGTTCAAAGAAAAGGTAACGAGAAGGAAAAAGGCAACCATGAATGCGACGAGGCTCAGGATGAAGCCCGTGAGGACCACCTGGCTGTCGCGTTCCATGGTCTTATTCGAATTGAGCGTCGAATTCGCCGGCGCGGAGCTTCTTGGAGGCTTCGCGGGGGTTCATGCCGTCAATGGTGACGCCCATGGAGGTGCAGGTG
>JBMZMP010000002.1:0-43582 GCA_049619235.1 Thermoplasmatota archaeon | reverse complement strand
CTAGGCTCTAAATGGAAATTTTGCGCTCTTTTTTGTCCACGTTAGGAGGACGCTCTTTCCGTGATATGAAATTTTGAGTTTCGCTTGCGCACTCCCCGAACGGAAGGCTTGACGCAGATGAGCTCCGTGCTGAATTTCTTTCTGAATTTGCCTTGTCCTTAGCTGAAAATATTCGGTGGACTGTGGACCAACAATAAGTGGACCCGCCGTTGGGAATCCCCTCAGCTCAGGGGTTTTTCTTGCGGGATATATTTCGCAATCCAGGCTGACCTCTGAAAGGCTCTCGTCAAAAATCTGCAATTCACATTTACTTCTGTCAACTACTAGTGGGCTCGAACCTAGGTTAGTGATTGCAACGCCCCCAAACCAGCGCGAATGTCCCTCAACAATCTGCTCTAACTCATCTCGAACGGATTTAGCTATTGTTAGCTGTTCCTTCGCAATTCTCAGACAATCGGCCGAAAATGCGGCAAATTCAGAGCCATTCAAGCCAGCCAGCAAGGTGACAAAACTAGCCACCTTATCCCTTCGAAACGGTTTCTCAGAAAATTCGTTTCCAATGAAAATTAGGCTCGTCTCGCAATCAAGCATATAGCACCCTCCACCGAAATGATGCTCGACGAATTCTAATTTTGGTTCAGTACTTGAGAAGTCGGACGCGCTGATGGCCCCATTATATATGAATGACAAGCAAACGTCCATCGTTTGCGTGCGTCTAAATCTACGAATTTCACGTATCAGTTTCGCTCGATTCGCATTTTCATTTAGGTTGCTAGTGCGGCTTAGATTTGAAATCACAACAGGGTATTGTTTGCAAATACTTTCGACATGTTCGTATGCAAATCGAACCTCCCGAACATTGTCCAAATCTAAGCATGCAGGCGGGAGCGCAATTAAGCTACGAACCTGCCCTTGAGTAGATTCATCAAGATTTACTTCATCATCTTCAAAGCAATGGAAATGGAAGCCCCATGGAGAAAAACTTGGAATCGATCTATTGCGCCAGCTAGACAGGCCATAGCCAGCGCTGATAGAAGCCGCCGCAACCCATAATTCAGTAGGAATCAAGGAAAATAAAAAGGCCCGCGCCAATTTGACTGTTTCTAGAAAATCAAAATGGTATTCTTGTGAAAACGGGGGCCTGCCTCCTCCTCGCCTCTTTCCTCTTCTACGCCGGCACAGCCCACCTCCCCCACGCTAGGCAAGAATCGCAAACTGCACGGTAACCCCCGCCCTTTTATCGGATCATGCAATTCATGGCACGTGAATTGTCGAACCTGCGGACGTATGATGGAGAGGGCGCACGATGGTAGTTTCTTGTGCCCCGAATGTGACGACGTAGAAGACACTGCCAAATTCGTGCCACGGCGGTCTTTCGGGATGTCGTTCTTCTATGGGGTTGTCACACTTGGCATCTACTTCTTCTGGTACAACTGGGCCGTCTTCCAAGAAATGGACCAAAAAACTGGAAAAAAACACCATGGAGGCATCTACTTGGTAGGGCTGGCGATTTTGTTGGCCTCTGTGCCGATTGGGCTTTGGAAAGGCAAACAATCGGATTGGAATGCAGATGAACTCGGATCAGACCTCTTGCTCTTCGGCTTGGCACTTGGAGCACAACTTGCGTGGGCGGTGTACCTCTGGTTAGAGCTTCGACAATTTGAGTCCCCGCTCGACGAACAAGGCTATGCCCAGCCACTGCCCCGCATTTTTTTGCCTGCCATAATTGTGATTCCGGTGTTTCTCGGCCTCTTCACACAATCAGCATGGGTTGACTTCATCTTCACGATTCTGATGGTTTGGTGTTTCTTTCTCGTCCATTCCGCCACCAGCAAATTTTGGTTGCATCAGTCAAACATTGGCCCGCCAACCTCCGGCTCGATCGCCTAACATCTGGCTTCGGCTGCTCATGTTCGGCCGTGCAGCACTCCCTGGCCCCTGGCGAAAAATCGTGCTTTAATACGCTGTCTTCGGTCAATTACCAATGCCGAAGCGTTCACCGTTCGGAGGGAACATCCAGACAAGCCGTTTTCGCTTGCTCCGGCGGACGCCACATGGTTTGCCATTTCCGCACCTTTGGAATTACCGCAAGCCGCTAAGAATCCTCGACGCAGTCTTCTGGGGTGCGGACAAAGAAGAGTCGGATGCAAAGCACAACCGCTACGCAAAGGTACCATCCATGGGGCTTGCGCTCATCACTCGCGACCCTAGCATCATCAAGGCAGTCCTTCTTGATTCGGGGGCCAAGCCGGGGCAATTTGACCGAGACACATGGCCAACCAGTGGCATTGCTCGAGCCACGGGGGCGCAGACCATGTTGTACCTCAACCGGACTGCATGGCGAAATCACAAACGCCTCGCGGCTCGACCGTTTGCAGCGTCGGCTTTGTTCCAACCAGAAATCTTTGGCGAATTCGAAAGAACATTTCGGAAAACCGTAGGCGAGCGGCTGGATGCATTCGGCGCCCGGCACAGATCGGTGCACCCGGATGGGTTGGAGATTGCGCTTGAACCCGAAATCAGCGCCTTGATGCTCGAGATGCTTGTGAACAATTTCTTCGGGGGCCAAGTCAGTTACGAGGAGGTCCGTACTCGCTTCGTTCCATCGCTGGAAAAGCTCATCAAAAACATGGTTCGCGAAACCGTGAACCCGCTCTCTCGCGGGGGCTCGGAAACAAAACGCTGGAAGGCGGATTTTGAGGCCCTTGTGGACCACGCGCTAGAAGGCCGAAAGACTGGGCAAGGCGCGTGGAAGAAGTTCAACGTCGATGTGCCTGACGAAGACCTTCGACCCAACCTCCGCGTCTTCTTGGCCGGGGCCCTGGAAGCCACCACATCGCTTGCCGCTTGGACCATCTCACACCTCGCCCATCGCCCTGACCTACAAGCAGCCATTCATGATGAAGTGAGTGAACTTGATGTGTACAACCCAGACAATCTGGAAAAATGCCCCATGCTCAACGCGGCCATTCAGGAAACGTTGCGGCTCACACCGGCCCTGTATTTTCTTCCGCGGCTTGCCACGGCGGACACGGTGGTCACTGCCGGCGAATCTCGAACGCTCAAGATTCCAAAGGGGACGCACGTTGTTCTTGATGTGTGGCATGCAAACCGATGCGAAGAGTTCTGGGGCGTGGACAAGACCGGCCATCCGGCCATTGAATTCGAACCCGCACGATGGCAGTTCATCAAGGAAGAAGGTCTCACAAACGAAGCCCTTCACTTCGGATTTGGCCATGGCGCGCGCGTTTGCCCCGGGAAATTCCTCGGCATGCTTGAGGTGGGACTCCTCGTTGGAGGCATGGTGAAGCTCTTTCGATTCTGGAGCACGAAGCCTCCCGCGGAAGCGGTGGCGGGAGTCTCGACAAAGCCAGCGGATGCAACCACGATTTGGGTGAAACGGAGGTAACTGCGATGAAAACAGCAGCCAAACTCCTCCTCGCCTCCTTCCTCTTCTACGCCGGTACGGCCCACTTGACCCACGCCCGCGCAGAGTTCCAAGCCCAAGTCCCCTCTTGGTCTCCCCTGGACGCGGACCTCGTCGTCGTGCTATCTGGCATCGTCGAACTTCTCCTTGGCACACTCCTGTTCCTGCCAAGGAACGAGGTGCAAATGGGTTGGATCACGGCGGCGTTCTTCGTGGTCATTTTTCCGGGGAATGTGTGGCAATACATTGACGGCGTGGACGCATTCGGACTGGACACGGACGGCAAGCGGTTGATTCGGTTGTTCTTCCAGCCGGTGCTCGTGGCGTGGGCGTTGTGGAGTACGGGGGCGTGGAAGGAGTGGAGGGGTTCGAACGACCATCTGTGAGCATGGCCAAGTTTTCACGCGTTGCGCAGATTGCAAACCAGACCCACGACGAGATTTCCTAGCCGGCCTTGGCGAAATATCTGCGCACCGTTGGTCTAGTGAAACGAAGGCAGGGAAAATTCGCAGGTCGGAGCTACGGCTCATTGAGCTTGGGTCTCGAGGCTCCAAAGGGCGTGCCATCAAAGATTTGCAAGCGGATTATTGGGCGGTACACGATGGTTTGTACCCTGGGGGCTCGCCAAGAAGTCGGGAATGGAGCTGGATGCGAGAGGCCGTCATTGAGCGAGACGGAGAAAAATGTGTGATTTGCGCATCAACGACGCATTTGCAGGTTGACCACATTGCGCCGTTGTCAAGAAAAGGGGAAAACACGTGGAGTAATTTATGGACGCTATGCAAACTGTGCCATGAAGCGAAAACGGGTCGAAGGCTTGGCTAGCGAACAGGTTCCGAGTAGTTTTTTGCACCTCTCCAAAGCCAACTTGGCCTTTCACTGCCTTACAAGTCCCGTGAGAACCAGGAGCCACAACCATTATGCCACATGAACGCACATGGTTGCGCATGAAGTCAACGATTTCCGTGGACCCCGCGGTTCGCGACCGGCTCAAAACCTTCGGCCACGCCGGGATGAGCCATGAACAAATCCTGACTGCATTGATGGACCGCGTGCAGCGAGAGTCATTCGTCGAGGAACTGCGTCAGCAGTACCTCACAACCCCGCGCGAGTCCTACGTGGCACTCGAAGACTTGTGAAGGTCCTTCTTGATGCGCAACACGCTGCTCCGGTCGTGCGCTCGATGGCGCCCAAACCCAAGAAGGAACTCCGGGGCGCGCTGCAACAAATCGGAAAGGACCCGATGAACCGGGAGGGGAAACTAGACTTCAAGAAACTGGAAGCGGGGCCTGGGCAACCGGTGTATCGGGTTCGCGTCGGCGCATGGAGGATTGCCTACACGATTGACACAGACGTGGTCGTGTTGCGGGTTTTCCACCGGCGCGATGGCTACGGCTGGGTTGCCGATTTGGACTGATTACGTCAAGTATCCCCAACTGAGCAACCGGTCTCCATCTCCGTCAATCCAGCGTTGGCCGATGTCGGTGCGGTAGTACATGTTGGGGATGATGATGTTCTTGACGCGGCGGTAGGCTTGTTGGCGGGCTTCTTGCATGGTGGTGCCTTGGCCGGTGACGAACAGCACGACGCCGCCGAGGGCGCGCCATTGGCCGTCCACGCGTTTGGCGTCCTGGATGTGGACGCCTTCGGTTTTGCCGTCTTGGAACACGATGGCGGCGTTGAGGCTGTTTTCTTCGAAGGTCTTCGGGTCGCTGTACGGGAATGGCGGGAGGCAAATGCGGACGCCCACTTGGAATCCCTTGTTGATGAGCAGGGGGGGCTCTTCGCCGCGGGCGAGGGCCGCGAGGAAGTCGCCGATGGGGGTTTTCATGCTGGCTGCTTGCAGCATGATGGTTGGGTAGCCGAAGCGGGGCGTGAATTCGAGTGGGTAGATGCCGGTGCCGTTGACGATGCAGTTGATGTCGATGCTGCCGACGTAGCCGGTGTTGGCGAGCCAGCCTTCCAGTTTTCCAAGGGTTTGGTCAAACAACTTGTTGCGTTTGGACCAGAACATGCTGGTGCCCATTTCGCCGGTGCTTGGACCGATGTTGCCGTCGAAGAGTTTCTTGTGCTCGAAGTTGATGTTGATGGGTTCAATGAATTTCTTGCCGTTGAAGAAACCACAAACGGCCACTTCGACGCCGTGCAGTTTCTTTTGGAGTTGGAATCCTTTCATGCGGTGGCCCCAGGCTTTCTTGTACGCCTGCAGCACCTCGATGACGTCGCCGCCGTCGGGCCGGTGACCAACATAGAGCAGTCGCTTGATGTTTTGGACTTCCCCGAGTGGTTTGATGACGTAGGCGCAGCGGTCTTTCTCCACTTGCGCGATGGCTTCGTCGAAGTCCGTGAACACTCTGTGGCGCGTGGTCTTCACGCCGTGTTTTTCGAGGATTTCCATGGCAAACCCGCGGTCGTCTTCGAGGAGGTCCGTTTCCGGGGTGCCTGCGACGACGGCTTTGCCCTTGGCGCGGAGTTCGTTCGCGATTTTCCCGACACCGATCTTGGAGCCGACCCAGATGTCGTCGAAGACGATGACGTCCGCCCAGTCCGTGTCTGCTTTCCAGTCGTCGGTCTTGGTGACGAACCCATCAGCGATTTCCTTGTCCCCTTCGGCGCCGATGAAGTACCGCACGTCGTGGCCTTCCTCGGCCACGCGCCAAGCGATGTCCCCGATGAGGCTGACGTCCAGGGAAACGAAGAGGAATTTGACCATGCGTTTTCAACCGACGGTCCATGGATAAACCGTGTGCCGGCGCCTACGCGGTCGCCGGGTCGGTTTCCTTGGGCTTGCGGCCCCACGCAACTGCCAACGCGCCACCGGTCAGGAACATGACGAGGGAGTAGAACGCGGGCACCAGCGCGGCCGATGCGGAATCCAGTTGCGTGGTGGCAATCAAGATGCCGAGGGTGCCGTTTTGGAAACCCACTTCGATGGTGATGCTGCGCCGTTGCACGGAGTCCACGAGGGACCCGAGGCCGAACCCGGCGGTCAACGCAAGCAGATTCAAGACCAGGGCTGCGGGGACGCTTTGCCACGCTTTGTCCCAGAATCCTTCTCGGTTGCCGTAAATGGCGCCTGCAACCACGATGGCGAGGACCACGATGCCGGCGATGCGAAACGGCTTGTCGCTGGCCGCTGCAAACTTGGGCTTCCACCTCGCAACGAGCAGGCCCAGCAGGACCGGGATGGTGATGATGACCAGAACGAGGCCCAACACGTCTTCAAAGGGGAGCGAGGCGTCGATGCCGTCTCCGTACAGGAACCGGGTCGTGCCAAGCAACAGGAGCGGCGTGGTCAGAAGCGCCAGGACGCTCGTGATGGTGGTGAGGATGATGCTGAGTGCCGTGTCGCCCCGGCAAATGTGGGACAAGACGTTGCTGGTGCTACCGCCGGGGAGCGCCCCCAGGAGCAGGATGCCGATGGCGATGTCTCGGTCCACGTGGTTGTGAAACAGCACCACCGTCAACACCGCGAGCAAGGGAAGGGCCAGCAATTGCCCCGCGAGGCCAATCAACAATCCCTGCGGTTTCTGTGCCGCCTCCACGAAGCGCCGCGGGGGCGTTGAAAGCCCCATTCCGAACATCAAAATCGCGAGTGCAATCGGGAGAATCACATCCGTGACGACGGACGTTTCCAATTCGGCCATTGCATGCGTAGCGTGCAGGGATTACTAAACTGCGGACGATGCACTCACGTGGTAGGCCATCCGCACGCCCAACCCTTTGAACCCCGCCGTGGTTCCAAGACCATGAGCGAACGCAGCCACTTCATTCCCCTTCGCAGGCAGGACTTGGTGCAGAAGATCCAGGGCGAAAGAAGCAGCGAGGACTTTGACGAATTGGCGCGCCTCATTCACCACGTCATTCGATTCGAAGCGGATGAACGCGCGGAGGTGCTTCGTGAAACCTACGCCCCGTTCGACCCCGACCCGGAGGCGGAAGGCGTGCATGGAAGTGCATCCGAGGAAGCGTTCCTGGAACACGCCGAGGAAGTCTTGACGGCCGCCAACTTCCGCCGCGTCACGGACGACGAATTGGAGGCGGCCCTGAACGCAAGCAGCCTGTTCCCGCTCCTACCCCACGTGGACACCTCCGGCTACGAAATTCTGAGGCTGTACCGCCGCGGTCAGCGCGACGTGGAGGAAACGGAGAAGGGATGGAGAACGCTTTGGAAGGAGAAAGTCAACACCATTCACGTCTGGGAGCGACTCGTGATCATTTTGCGCCTGAAACCAGATGCGCTCGAGGAAGCAACGGCCCGCACGAGCTCCATGCGGCATGGCCAAATTTACCTGAAGCTGTTCAAGAACATTCCACAAAACGACGTGGAAATGGTGCTTCCGAACACCAAGCTCAAGCTCCGCGGATTGGACCGAGCCATGATTGGTGGCCCCGTGGTGGCGGGCATCGGTTGGACCATTTTCCAAAGCATCGGCATCCTCGCGGCCGTTGCGTCCGGCGCGTTTGCGCTCTCCCTCGACGACCCCCGCCTGAAGGCACTTGGGGGTGTGCTGGTGGTGCTTGGCGGGTACCTATGGAAGACCCACAACAAGGTGAAAACCACGCGCCTTCGGTACATGCAAACCCTCAGCCAAGGGCTCTATTTCCTCAACCTTGCAAACAACCGCAGCGTCCTCCATCAACTGCTCGCCTTCGCGCGAGACAGCGACGAAAAGGAAGCCCTGCTTGCATACCACATCCTCGAAGCAAAAGGCCCCATGCCCAAATCCGCGTTGGATAAAGCGGCGGAGGCGTGGATTCGCAACGGTAGCGGCCGGCAATCGGACTTTGACGTCAAAGGCGCCGTGGAAAACCTCACGCGTTGGGGCATCGTGTCGGCGGGAGGCGACGCGCTGCAAGCGTTGCCGGTTCGAAAGGCCGGCAAACGATTGGTGAAGCTTTGGGCTGGAGAAATTTCGCCATGAACCTCGGGCCCGCAAAAGGACGCATACCGGCAAGTGTGTGCGCCGGCGCGGGTTTCGCATCCGCCTTTGCCGTTTGGGCCATCTCCTCGACGTTCTCCAATTCGGCTGAGCCGTGGGACTCACATTTCTGGTTGTACGTGCTTGGGCTCATGGTACCCGCCGCCGTGCTTGGGTTCTTCATCCCGGGCCAGGCCCGGTATGCGTACCTTGGGGCTTGGCTTGGGCAAGTTGCTGCGCTTGCGTTTTTGCCTGGTGTGGATCGGAGCTGGTTCGCGCTCGGGGTCGTGAGCACCGCCCTGGGCAGCTTGCTTGGGCTGCTTGGCTATGTTGCCGGCTCGGCACTTCGCCGCAAGAAGGAGCGCGAATCGGGCCCCGGCCCCCATTGATCAAGCTGACCAAGTGGCGAATTGGCAACGCGAACAACAAGCGCTACGAGTCGTTCCGCCCCGCGGACAAATGCTGCGCCACCGCGGCAAAGGCTTCCGGTGGGAGCGAATGGGTCTTCGGTTCGGCCCAACCATGTTCTTTCAGGAATGAGGCGAGTGCCGCGCCGTCGGCCCGGAACAAGGGTGCGAGTGGGGCAAATGCGTGCCGTGCTTTTCGCTCCCACGCGGCCCACGCGGCGTCCAACACCGCGTCCAGCATCAACGAATCCGCGGCAATGGGCTCTCTGGCACGCAAGCGGATGATGCCACACGTGACGCCAGGTGGCGGCGTGAACGCTTTTCGTGGCACGTACCCAAGGTCGTCCACGTCGGCTTGCAAGGCCACGCGAATCGTCAATTTCCCGTAGTTCTTCGTGCCAGGCTTCGCCGCGAGACGATCCGCAAGTTCCCGGGGCAGCACGTACACGCCACGAGGCACGTGGGCCACGCGTTCAATGAACGGGGCGGCAATCTTGAACGGCGGGTTCGCCACCACCGCGTCCAGTTCCGGAAGCGGCCACTCCAGCAAGTCTGCCTCCACCACGGTCGTGCCCCGAATGGGTTTCTGGTTCAGACGCTTCACCATGCGCGGGTCCACGTCCACGGCGTACACTTTGCCCGGCGCCACGGCAGCCGCGATGGGCCGCGTCAAGGCACCCGCCCCAGCGCCCCCGTCGAGGACCGTGTCGCCGGGCAGGAGTTTTGCAGCATTGACCACGCGGGAAATGACGTCGGCGTCCGTGAGCAAATGCTGGCCGAGGTCCTCGTTGGGCACAACCGTAGGAGTCGTTGACTGGACTTCAACGCACCCCTGAACGCAACGTTTTGTAGCGAGGGCCCTGTTGTGGTGCGTGAAAGTAGAAAGTGGGTTCGTGCGTGGAGGGCGGCTCAACTAACCATGCGCTTGTGGAGCCTTCACCCGAAATACCTCGACAGCAAGGGTTTGGTGGCGGGGTGGCGTGAAGCGTTGCTTGCAAAAGCGGTGCTACGAGGTGAAACCCGCGGTTACACCCAGCACCCTCAATTGGAACGATTTAACGCGCAGCCGGGCCCAGTGGCGGCCATTGACGCCTACTTGGCTGGCCTTTTCGAGGAATCCGTGCGGAGAGGGTACAACTTCAACGCAGCAAAGTTCACCGAGGGCGAGGCCGCCCGCGTCCCGGTCACCATCGGACAATTGGCGTTCGAACGGGACCATTTGGCAGGGAAATTGTTGGTCCGGGACCCGACGCGCCTGGCCCGATTGCCACTCCCTGGAGAATTGTTGCCACACCCCCTATTCAAGGTGGTTCCGGGTGACGTTGAAAGTTGGGAACGCCCTTGATGGCCAGCTCTCCAACGCACGCCAAACTGTCAACTTCTTGAACTCCCGGCCAAATGGCTTGCCATGAAAATCACCATTGAAGCCGACACGGCGGCCACGCCGGAGCAATGCTGGGCCGCGGCAACCACGCCAGCGGCAATCATGCAATGGAACGCCGCCAGCCCCGACTGGCACTGCCCAAGCGCCGAGGTGGACCTCAAAGTTGGTGGTCGCATGTCGAGCCGAATGGAAGCAAAGGATGGCTCCATGGGTTTTGACTTCGCGGCCACGTTCACGGCCGTAGAGGCCCCCCGCCGATTGGCGTACAAATTGGACGACGACCGCATGGTGGAATTGCTCCTCGAACCCGGCGCCGAGGGGACGCACATCCGGCAAACCTTCGACGCGGAAACGGAGAACGACCCGGAAATGCAACGCATGGGTTGGCAGTCCATCCTGGACAGCTTCGCCCAATGCGCCGCCAGCCAGCAAGTGTAGCCCTGCGGTCTCGCGGCGAGGTTTTTCAGCAACGCGCCCCATCCAAGGGCATGCAAGTCTCTGGCTCCCTGCACATCGATGCCCCGACGAAGAAACTCTGGGAGGTCATCACGGACATCCACGGTTGTGAAGAGCGCATCTCCGGAATCATCCACGCGGAAGTTCTCGAAGAAGGGGCCCCGCTTGTGGGTTTGAAATGGAAAGAGACCCGCAAGTTCGCAGGAAAGGAAGCCACGGAAACCATGTGGATCACGGACGCGGTGGAGGGGCAATGGTACGAGACCCGGGCCGAAAGCCACGGTGCCATTTACAAGTCCACCATGGCCGTGGAGCCGGATGGCAGCGGCAGCAAATTGACCATGAGCTTCGACGGCCAAGCCGTGACGTTCGGCGCCAAAGTCATGTGGGCGCTCACTGGCTGGATGGCCAAGAAACCGCTCATGAAATCCATCATGGACGACTTGGAAGACATCAAGGCAGCCTGTGAATGATCACTGACATTGAAGATTTCTTCACCCGGGGCTGCGGCCGCTGCGACCGGTTTGACACGCCGCAGTGTTCCGCCATGGTTTGGAACGACGGGCTGGTGTTTCTGCGTGCATTGTGCCGCCAGGCGGGCATGTCTGAGCACGTGAAATGGGGCCATCCTTGCTACATGCACGCCGGCCGGAACATCGTCTTGATTGGCGCGTTGCAGGGCGATTTCCGATTGAATTTCTTCAACGCCGCGTTGATGAAGGACCCCGAGGGGGTCATGGAACGGCAGGGGCCCAACACCCAGAATCCAGATTCCATTCGCTTCACGCGACCCGGCCAAGTGCAGGAGATGGCGGACACCCTTCGCTCGTACCTTGCGGAGGCGATGGGCTACGCAGAGGCAGGCATCAAGGCTCCGAAGGTGGAAAGGGACTTGGAGCTCCCGGAGGAATTGGTGGAAGCAATGGACGCGGACCCGGAAATGGCGGAAGCGTTCCACGCGCTCACCCCCGGCCGCCAGCGCAGCTACGCCATCGTCATCGGCGGGGCAAAGAAGTCCGAGACCCGCGTGAATCGCATCGAGAAGTTGCGGCCCAAGATCTTGTCTGGAAAAGGCGCCAATGAATATTGACCCCGCCGTTGTCGCGTACCACGAACGGCAAGCCCCCGCGGACGCAGCCATTTGCAAACGACTGGCGCACATCATCGGTTCTGAATTGCCGAACGCGGAGAGCAAGGTGTGGCACGGCCACCCGGTTTGGTTCCTGGATGGCAACCCGATTGTGGGCTACGACAAACTGAAAGATTGTGTCCGACTCTTGTTTTGGAGTGGCCAATCCTTCCCGACGCCGGGCATGCAAGCGACCGGGAGTTTCAAAGCCAGCGAGCTGCGTTATGTGGCTCTGGAGGACGTTGACGAGTCGGCGCTTCGGGGGTGGCTAGCGGAATCCCGAGACGTACAATGGGATTACAAGAACATCGTCAAACGCAAGGGCCGCCTCGAACGACTGCGTTGAAATGGCGCGCCGCCTTTGACGAGGCATGGCCCACAACATCTTCACCATGGCGTTCTCGAAAGTGTACCCGTTGTACGTGCAGAAGGCCGAGAAGAAGGGCCGGACGAAGGACGAAGTGGACGAAGTGATTCGTTGGCTGACCGGGTACACCCAAGCCGAGTTGGAGGCACAAGTGGAGAAAAACGTGGACTTCACCACGTTCTTCGCGGAGGCCAAACTCAACCCTGGCCGGGAACTGATCAAGGGCGTCGTTTGCGGCGTTCGAGTGGAGGAAGTGGAGGACCCGTTGATGCGGGAAATTCGCTACCTGGACAAGCTCGTGGACGAATTGGCCCGAGGGAAGGCATTGGAGAAAGTGCTGCGAGCCTAGGGAAATCTGGGGAGAGCGTGAAACTCTTCAACTTGCGCTCACGTCGCCGCGCCATGGAAGACGAATTTCCCCGCGCCTTTTGCCACGAGGACGAATTGCAGGAACTGATTGATGCGTGGGAGATGAAGCACTCCACGCCGGTCAGCGATCAAGAAATGCAGGAGTTCATGGCGGCGGTCCATTTCGACAAAGAGGACTGCGACTGCGACTGCTGCGCGAGTTGCTGATGGAACTCACTGGCAAACAACGTGGCACCGGGGCCTTGGTGAAGGCGGACATCCAAGCGGACCAAGTGGTCTTTCGGGGCGCTGTGAAAGCGAAGGTGCCGTTTTCCCAATTGAGCGCGGAGGCTCGTGGCACGTTGTTGACGATTCTGTACAAGGAGCACGTGTTTGATTTCGCGGCGGGGAGCAAAGCGCAGGGTTTTGCGGCGAAAATCGTGAAGGGGTAACTTCAAGGCCTCCTCGGCCAGGTGTTGTGCATGGAACCTTCCTATGAGCAACGCCGCGTGTTTGACGCCCCCGTGGAACGGGTTTGGCAGGCTTGGACCGACCCGGCCATGGTGCGGGACTGGTACGGGCCAACCCCTGAACAATGCAAGGTAGAAGTCATGGACGTCAAGGAGGGCGGCGTGTACCGCCGTTTCATGGGCGAGCACTTGGACGAGGGCATGTACCACGCAGTGGAGGCGCCGGCCCGCTTGGTGCAAGGCTCCAAGGACAAAGCGTTCCTTGTGGAAACGCTGCTTGCCGGTGACGGCGACCAGACCCACATGACCCTGCGCATGTACGGCACCGATCCCGCCGGCAACGAACACATGCTGGCTGCTTGGAACGCCGGCTTTGACAAACTGGACCGCCTTCTGTAGCCGGGCACAGCGTTTATGTGACCCGCAATGCATCTCCATGCGTGGTTGGTCGCCGTCAAGCTACGCGTGAAGAGGTTCTCGAAGCTGCCATGAAAGCAGCACGCGTGGAAGAAAAACAACCAATGGAATTGCCTCCAGTGGAACACTAAGCCGCAGGGTTGCTCCAAGCAACTTCCGTCGCAGCGTTTGCGCTACTGCTGCCTTGGGGCATTGCCTTCCAAGCACAGCAACGCATCCCGTGCCACTTCCGTGACCGGAACGGGGCCCTTTCGAAGCAACGGTTCCGCGGATACGTCCGTTCGCTGCCACGTTGTGAATTCCTGCGTCGTGGGTCCATCCAACTGGGAAAACAAACTGATGCTCCAGCCGTCAGGCTTCGTCACGCCATGCGCGTGGTTGGCTGGAAAGGAGTGGGTTTGGCCGGTTCGCGTTTCCGCAAACACGTGGTCAAGGAGCGTGGCCCGGCCTTCCGGTTCCCCAAGGCACGCCCGTTGCCATACCCCGGCCGCGTCCGCTTCGAATTGGTACAAGTGGTGGTACAAGGAGCCGTACAAAACGTGGCTCCGCGCCGGCCCCGAATGTGTGTGGACGCCGTACGGGGACGCTTCGCCGACCGGGGTTGCCTCCGGGTGCCAAAGGTGCAAACGACGACTCCATGTGCCTTCTTCGTCGGTGCGCTTTGCAAGGGGAACTGAGTACACGCCGAACGGGTGGTAATGCAATCCGCTCACCTCCGTTGGCAATTGGAGAACCCGGATGGCTTCCGCAACGTGTTCCGCAAAGCGAGGGTTGGGTTCTCGGTGCACCTCCATGGTTCCGGGTGCGCGTTCGAGTTTTTAGGTCACGCGGCAGCTGACCACGAAACCGGATTTCCCGGTGGCTGCGTGCCGAAGTTGGATGCCAGAGATGCGCCCCGTGCGGTCCACGTGGCTCCCGTCGCATGGCACGCAGTGGTCGCCAATTTTCACCAAGGGAAGCAATTCCGGGCCGGGCACTGGGTCGGGGGGCTGGAAATGTTGCTTGCTCACGTATTTCTCCGCGGCTCGAGTGGCGTAGGTTCGTTCCACCAGCATGTCCGCCTGCACTTGCTGCACCGCTTGCTGCATTGCTGGTTCCACATCAACGGGCCATGCGTACGTGAGTCGGAAATGGCCGCCGCCTTTCACTTCCGGGTCCTCAAGCAAGGGAACGTCAACGTGTTGCATCACCAAATGCATGGCGGTATGCGCGCGGCTTGCTTCTTGGCGGGTGTCTTGGTCCAGTTGGCATTGCAAGGTTTGCCCCACGTTGGGCGTTGTGCCGCGAAGGCCGTACCAAACGTCGCCGTTGTCCCGCACGGAGTGCAGCCGGCGCTTTTCCCCATCCATCCAGACGGTGCCTTTGTCGTGATTTTGTGGGTGGCGGCAGGCCCGGGAGCGCGGCGCAAACAACGCTTTGTCCACGCGGAACTCGTTGCCACGCACCTCCACCACTTCCGCAAGGCACGTGGTTCGAGCGGGGTCGGTGATCCAGAGCCGGTCCGTCATTGGATGCGTTTCATGGCTTGTTTTTGCACCGCTTTTCGAACCATGGGCGTCCACCCAAGCAAGGTCCCCTTCAAGCCGAGGGCCATGCGGGTCCATTTCCAGAAATTGAACCGGTCCCGTTGCGACACAATGAGGCCGTCTTCCACGAGGAATGTGGAGTGAATGACGTTGTGAATGGGGCGGCCCTGGAACGCGTACCAAGCTTCCCAGGTTCCTGTGATCACGCCATCAGTTTCCCGCAGTGGGTGGGTTTGGACTTTCACGTCCGCGCCTGGGCGAAACAAGCCGGTCCACATGGTTCCAATGTCTGCGCCGTGCAAGTGGAACACTTCGTCTTGGAACTCCGCGTCCTCCGCGTAGCACGCGGCCATTGCCTTTCCGTCCCCTGCGGCCAGGGCCTCCCAGTACTTCATGCGAAGTGGGTGGCCGCGAGGAACCCGGACAAGAGGCCGAGGATGGCGGGGGCCACGGCGTTCTTTTTGTCATCCCATTGGAAGTGCTTCAAGACGGCGCCGAGCATGAGGAGCATCAAGCAAGCGGCTGCTACACCCGACAGAATGGGTGCGACGCCCAACGCGATGGGGAGGATGAGCCCGAGGGCACCGAGCATTTCTGCGAAGCCGAGCATGCGGGCTTTGTCTCGTCCAAAGTTGTCCACCCAGTCCATTTGTTCGGCCATTTTCTCGATGCGGAACGCCTTCATGGACCCAGCCATCAAGAACGCCGCTGCAAGAACCCCGGACAAAATCCAGGTCAATAGGGAAACCATGGCTTCGCATCCGGCCCGGCGGATATGAACCTGCTTCAACCCGCCCCTGCAGGCGTGAACAACTGCGCGCCTTTATTGCGCCCCGGCCAAATGCCGTCGCATGGCTCCTGGAGAGATTCCCGAACCACGCGTGTTTGCAGCATTGAAACAGGGATGGACCAACATGTGGCCCAGCTTCTGGGTTCTGCTGGCAATGACTTTGATCCTCATGATTGCAGAGGCTCCGGGTCAATCGGCGCAATACTTGGGTGGCGCCGCTGCCGCCGTTCTCGGCATCGTCGGCGGGTTGTTTGCCATTTTCTTGGTCATCCCGCTCCAAATGGGCGCAACCCACGCGCACCTTGCCGTGTCTCGCGGCGAAAAAGCCGAATTCTCCAGTCTTGGCTACGCATTCAGCCGCCGCTACTTCCCCTCCATTGGCGTGTCCTTGCTGGTTGCGCTCATCGTCGCGGTAGGCTTCGTGTTCTTGATCATTCCCGGCATCTACCTGGCTGTGAAACTGAGCCAAACGTCCTTCCGATTCGTGGAAGATGAAATGGGCGTCATCGAAGCCATGAAGGCCAGCTGGGAAGACACCAAAGGCCACTGGTGGCCCATCTTCGGCATGGGCTTCCTCACCATTGGATTGTTCATCCTCGGTGCCCTCGCACTCGGTGTGGGCATCTTCGTGGCCATCGTCCTCGTGGGCCAAATGACTGCCACGTACTGGCGCGCCATCACCCAGTAGAACCAATCCGCGCCTTTTCCCATTCCTCCAATTTTTCGTTGCACCACCCAACCAAGCGAGCGGATGCCATCGCGAACCGGTGCGTCATCATCACGTTCACATTCGACACGTCCTCCCGCAACTCCAATTCCCGCAGGAACGTCATTTGCTCCTGCAAATTCTTCGCCGTGGCGAGCAGGTACGTGGCGGGCGGGGACTCGAACGTTTCCAGGGTGATGGCCAATGGGGATTCCACCTTCGGGGCCTTGGGGCCGTGGACGCTGAGGTTGTAATAGAGCCGGCCTGGCGTGTTTGGCGGCCTGATGATGGGGTCGATTTTGACTTCACCGCGCGCGACCATGGCCGCTCGGTGGGCGCGAACGGTTTTGGCAGAAAGGCCAGTCCGTTCGCATAGGTTGGAAACGGTGGCGCGTGGGTCGATGATCAGTTCTCGTAGGATTTTGAAATCCATGCGGCCGAGGGTGGCAGCTTGTGGCCGGCCCGCGTGCTCGAAGGCATCCGTTGCAGGCCCGAGGATGGTTTCCAGTTCGTCCTGGCGGTGCGTTCCTGCTTCGTAGGCAATCACGAATGTCCGCCCGTCCAAGACGCTGACTGCCCATGCCACATCTGGAACCGCGAGTACGGCGTCGAGGTTTGGGGGCTCGTCGGATTGGAATGTGTATGGCGCGTACGTGCGGCCAAACACTGCGGGGGGCGGGATGGCACTGAACCCCTGCAGCACGCCGGTTTCTTCGAGACGCTTGATGCGCCTGCGCACCGAGGAGACGTCTTGCTTCGCGGCCCTTGCCCACGCAGCCGGCCCGTCGAGGGGGGCCCGCTGGATGGCGCATAGCACGGCAAAGTCCGGGTCCATGCATGAAAAACCCCTTGCTCGTATTTAAAATTCCAAAAATCGGTCGCAAGGCGGCCGCGTGACTTACCACCCCCCGCCCAATGGTTCCCGTATGGCAACTGTCATGCAAACCCGAACCACTGCCGCCCGCCCCGAAGCCATCTGGAACATCCTCGACGACTTCGCGAACATCAGCAAGTACAGCAAAGGCGTCGCAACCAGCGTCCCCCTCAACAACATCAAATCCGGTGTGGGTGCGGAACGCAAATGCGAATTTGACGCCAAGGGCAAACAATGGGTCGAAGAACGCGTCACCGAACGCACCGACACCGCCATGCGCATCGCCATCACCAAAACCAACGCGCCCCTGAAATTCGCAGAAGGCTACATGCAAGTGAAGCCCGCCGGAAGCGGCAGCCAAATCACCATGACCTTCGACATGAAGGCAAAAGGAGGACCGCTGGCGCCCGTCTTGGAAGCGCTCCTCATGAAACCCAGCTTCAACAAAGCCATCAAGGCTTTGCTGGCAGACATTGACGCAGCAGCCAGCCCCTAAAGTGGAAGAAGGGGAAAAGAATCGAACGGGGGGCGGAGGGGGGTCACCAGCCCAATTCGGACTTGGTCACGGTTTGTTCGAAGAGAACTTCTTGATCCACGTCGATGAACTGCAAACGGAGTGATTCCCCAATGATTTCCACCCAGGCAAATCCAAGGGTGTCTCCTGTGCTGAACCTCTCTTCGAACCCATGGTCGTTGTCCGGGCGGGTCTTGCCTGCCGCGCCGCTGACGATGAACTCCGTCCGGCCACAGGACTCCACAGGGTTCAGCCATTGCAAGTCATGATCGTGCCCTTGCAAGTGGAATTGCACGCGGTCGCAGATGCTGTTTTCAAGCGCCGTCTTGAAAGAAGGATTGCCGTCTCCGTAGTTGCCGTTGCTGATGTAGTTGTAGTGGCCGAAGCTGATTTTCCAAGTGGCGTTGCTGGCCTCAATGCGCTCCCGAATCCACGTTTGCTGCACCTCCCCGGCAACGATGCTGGTGTTGGCCCAGGCGTAGTCCTTGTCGATGGTGTCCGTGTCCAGGCTGAAAATTTCCAACACGTCTCCGAAGGCTTGCGAGTAAAACCGGGCCGGCAGGTTCCACATTTGGCTCGGCCGATCCTCCCGGTACGTGTACTTCACTTGGGTGTCGCCAAGGGCGGTCACCGCGCCGATGAAGCCGTTGTCGTGGTTTCCGAGGGTCAAGTAGAATGGCAGGTTGACTTGTGCGTATGGGGTTTCGAACTTGGAATCAAAGGCCGGGTCATACTCCGTGATTGCGCCCACGTCGTACACATTGTCGCCGTTTGCGATGACAAAGTCGCAGCCTTGCGCCGCACAAACGGCAGCCATGGTTTCGGCCACCGCGTACTGGTTTTCATCCCCCGTACCTTGGTCTCCGATGACCAGGAAACGAAGCGGTTCCGCCTCAGGAACTGGGATGGGGTCTTGCAGAGGCGGGAGGTCTTTGGCCGGGGGCATTTCCGGCTCCGCTTCCACAGGGCGGGGCTCGTGCGTCCATTCGAACGTAGGTTCATCTTCAGATACGCAGCCGGACGCAAGGATTGCGGCGACCACGAGTAGAGTTGCAATTCGCATTGTGGGTGCCGAAAATTTTGGAGGCTTAGGGCCGATGCCCGGGGTTTCCGTTGTCTATTGAGGAAAACCCCTATCCCCTGCGGATGGGAGTGCAGGTTGTGCCCACCCTCATTTTCCCGGCCCCTCCCAAGAACGTGTTTCAGTTCTTGTGCGCCATTGACGCCGTGCCTGATTACTTGGGTCGGAAGGTGCAGTTTGACGAGGATGGATTCGGGGAGGGCTTTTCCTGGACGGAGAAGAAAGGGTTCCGGAGCCGCAAATGGACGGTCACCGCTTACGACCGCCGCGCCCTCACGTTCACCATGGAATCCGACGGAGTGTCCGTGACGTTTGCGGCGAAGAAAGGCGGCGGCGGCTCTTGCAATGCCCAGATGAACGTCTCTGGCCCCGGCGCGGCGAAGTTCCTCAAAACCGACGGGGACCGTCTGGAGAAACTGAAGGCCTACTTGCAGGAATGACTTTGAATGGGTCGCCAGATGGCTTCCCATGCGGTTGCTCGTGGTTGCCCTGATTGCAATGTCCCTTGCGGGTTGTGTGTCCGAAGATTCGGGCGCGCGAAGCCAATTTGACGCGCCAGGACTCACGTTCATTGAAGAGAAGCCCTTGGTCGCCATGGAGACCATGATTCCTGACGTGGTCGGCAAGATGCAAAACTTCGTCACCGTCCCCCTGGGCTCGGCCCCGGGAAACGTCACGTACAGCATGCAGTACTACGACATGGGTGAACCAACCGTGTACTGTTTTGCAAGCGTCCACGAGGATGATCATTGGAACTTGGTTCGCGACGGGTTCCACTTGGTGGCGACCCACATGTCCTGCTCCTTGTACGCCATGGTGGATGGCGAGAAGCAGTACTATGCATCCGAATTTGCCCTCAATGACATCAGTCACGCCTGGCTCCCAGGTGCTTTGCCTGCGGAGTTGGTGGACTGGGGCATCGAAATGGAGTCGGTGCAGGAATTCCGGCATGAATCTGGGGATTACTCCATGTACATCGTCATCCAGGATTCGCAACCGGGAGACGAATTGGATGCCCAAATCGGTCGGCTCCACCCAGATGATTTTCCCCCCAAGGTGGCCATTTCCACGCGGGATGACGTGGTGTGTGCAGACGGGTCCGACATCGCCCTCGTGAACATGGAATTCCCACAACTGCGAGGCGAAGCAACCATCGACTTTGCCCCAAACACGCCGCTGTCCTCCGAACAAGGAACCATTTCGGGGACCACAGTTTCCTACGAAGCCAGTGCCACGCTGGAGGACCGCGTCACGCTGGACCTCCTCATGGAATCCCCGTCCCCCGCACCAACCACAGAGCCCTGCACGATGGGTTCCTTGTTCACGGAGACACAGACCTGGTCTGCCACGACCACGGTTTGGGGCATGACGCAAGACCACTCCTTTGACGTCACGGTCCTCGGCACAACGGGCGCGTTGCCGTGAAGGCACGGTTCGAAACACCGCCGCGCACCTGGGACGAAGTGCTTGCTGGGTACTCCGAGGGGACCGGCGCATTGACGCGCGCCATTCGCCAGATTGTGCTGGAGTGCCTTCCCGAATTGACGGAGCACGTGGGCGGAGCCAAGATGATGGGATATGCCCAGTACAAGCACGATGCCAACGTTTGGGCGATGATTTCCCCCGAGGACACGCACGTCAAATTGTACTTCCACAACCTCAAAGCGGACGCGACGGGCCAATGGAAGGTGGAGGGCACCGGCAAGCATGCACGTCACGTGAAGCTTCAAGCGGCACCGGAGCAACCGCTGCGGGACTTGCTCGCGCAGGTCGCAGCAGCAAACCAAGCGTAAGTAGCACAAGCGGCAGGGCCACGAAGAGGCGCCACGTGACCGGCTCACTGGCAAGCCAGGCACCCAAGGCCACCGCCACAATGGGGTTCACGAAGGTGTAGCTGCTGGCGCGGGCCATGGTGGTGGTGCGGATGAGGTAGAGGTACGCGAAGTAGGTGAGGATGCTTCCAAACACGGCAAGGTACAGCACGGCGGCCAGACTCGTCCCGGTTGGAACCGCCCAAGTTTCTCCGGCCAGCCCCGATGCGGCCAGCAAGAGCGCTCCGCCGGCGACCATTTGTCGCCCCGCCATGGACGCAGCTGGCAAGCCGCTTCCCCAGCGTTTTGTCAGGACACTTCCGATGGCCCAACTGACAGCTGCCCCAACGAGCCACGCAAGTTGTGCAATCGAAACGGAGCCACCGGGCCACGCCAGTACGGCGACCCCCGCGAGCCCCAGAAGCAAGGTTGGGATTTGTTTTCGGTTGCCTTCCAGCACGGCAATCCACATGGGGGCCGTCGCCATGGCCACCGCGAGCAATCCACTTGGGACCGATGTTGCGAGGCTGCTCATGATGCCGTGGGTGCCAAGCAAGTAGAATCCACCCGTGACGAAAGCGCGTGGCCAGGGCAGGTCGTTTTGGGCCCGTTGTGCAAAGACGAGGATGATGCCCCCGGCGAGTAGGAACCTGGACGCCGCGATGAACAACGGGTCGTGTTCCTTCACGGCGATGGCGATGCCGAGGAACGTGGAGCCCCAGAGCAGGTAGGTGGCGGTGTAGGCGGCGCGCTTCATGCATGCAGCAAGGTCCTGGAGGGGATGGGGTTGCTGCCGTCATTTCCCGATGAGCGGGATTGGTTTACCGTCGTTTGCCGGCTGCGCGCAAACCAAGCATGGGGGCGACCGCCTGCATCAACTTGGCTTCTCCTTTTTGCAGGTGTTCTTGGTACGTGGTGCGTGGCACGCCGGAGCCGTCCGCGAGGTCCTGCACGCGGCTGCGTCGCGGTGTTTCGTAGTAGCCGCCTTGGACTGCGGTTTCCACGGCGGTGAGTTGTTTGTCCGTGAGGTTTCCAAGCAAGTCATTCGCGGACAAGATCATGCTGTGTTCAAACAGGCTTCCTTCGAGGTGCCGCTTGGAGCGGATCTTCACCGGAAATTCAGAGGAGAGTTGGTCGAAGAGCCCCTTGAATGCGTGGTCGTCCCAGGCCACGACGCGGTGGGTTTCCCAGCCTTTTTCGTAAATGATGGGGGACAAGGCGATGCAGTGGAATTCTTCCGCGAGCGCTTGCACGCCACCGTCGGCGCGGCTGTGGATGCATGGAAACAGTGCGTGGTACCGGCGCGGGTCGCCGGGGTCTTGTTTGATGCTGGCGCCGGGTGCGATTTGCCAGATGGCGTCGAGGCAGGCGCTGCCGCCTTCCTCAATGGTGATTTCCACGGCGTCGTGGGCGTAGTTGCACCACAAGGCAATCTTGGCGCCGTCGCAGTTTTCGGTGACGTTGCAAAGGGCGCATCCGTGTTGGGCACTGAGGGTCACTTGCAGCATACTGCCGGATATGTGCGGACCCATATGACCAAATCCCCGTCAAATGACGGGTTGTTTGGCGGGTTGGTCACTCGGGGGGTGGCGCGTGTTCCCGCAATTGCAAACCCAAAGCGCGCAACTGCTTGTGCATCTGCATGGCCACGAACGGATACATGAGCGGGCTCAACAACCGCCATTGCTTCCACTTGGTTCGGTTGGTTTGGCGAAACCAACCGTCCGCTATTTCATACGTCACCATGGTGACCCGCCTGCTGTCCTCCACGCGCCAAACCAAGCGCCGCGGTTCGTCCCACTCCACCACTTTTGCCGTGCCCCAGGACTCCTTCTTGCCAAACACTTGTTGAAACGTGAACTCCATGTCTGGGCCATTGCCGACCACGTCAACGAGGGGCGTGGTGTTCACCCACTTTGGGTCGTTGTTGGGTTCCGAGACGTAATCCCAAATCGCTTGCTGGTCCGCGTGGGTTCGCAGCACTGCCCGCACTCGCACACGGCCTGATGCGCTTGTGGCCTTATTATTCGAGCAGGTGCGCAGGCCGGGGGCTATCGAACAGCCGCGTCAAGTCCCCATCCGGCTCCGAGAGGGAGCAACTTCCAATGCTGAACGGCACCGCTTGCATCGCCTGCGTCACTCGCTGCGCCATGGCTCGCTTTGCCTTGAATCCGAATCCGTCGTACAACACGAAATCAGCGGGTTCATCGCTCAACATGATGTCAAGCCGCTCCGCTTCGGAGAGGCCAAGCGCGTAATCCAAGCGAAGCGCCATGGCCAACCCGAGGAACCCAAACTCGTTGCCGTACCGCTCCTCGGGAATGGGGTGGTGCAGGCCTTGGGTGGCCTTGAAGGGGATGCCGCGGGCGTTCACTTCGCCAATGATGCGGGCAAACGTTGCCGCACGGAGGGCAGTGGGTCCTGCCGCGCGCACTTTGAGACCAACGCGGCCGCCTTCGTTCAAGCGGTCCACGAAAGCCCAAACCGCGGCTTCCTGCGCAGGCCAATCTGCGTCCGTAATGCGGGGTTCCACGTAGAGTGAAATGCCGTGTCTTGCAAGTTCGTCCCGCTCCGAGACCCAGTCCTCTGAGAGATCCGTGGCCGCTTCAATCGCGGTGACCCGTACAATGCCGTGATCTTCCTTCGCGAAATCAATGGCCTCCCGGAGGTTGCCCTTGTGGATGCCCACAAGGCAGAGAAGCAGCTCATGGCGCGGGTACTGGGCGGCCTTCAACGCCTCCGGCGTCAATTTGGCGGCCTCCGGGAGCATCAGGACCATGTCGCCGCCCACAAGGAACGGCCGGTCGAGGCCGCCAAAGCGAGCGGACTCTTCGAGAGCCTCTTCGAAACTCAGCGCGGCAGGTGGGAACATGCCTGCATAGTCGAAGATGCCTCGAAGGAGCGTGTCCATCATGCTTGGCGAACCGTTTGCTCAATGGTGCCGAACAAGTTCTCCCCGTTGGCGTCGAACATTTCGATTTTGACCGTGTCGCCGAACTTCATGAAGGGCGTCTTGGCTTCGCCTTCGTTGATGATTTCGAGCATGCGGGTTTCGGCCAGGCAGCTGCTGCCTCGGCTGGTGTCCACGTTGCTCACGGTGCCGCTTCCAAGCACGGTGCCTGCGGGGAGCGGGCGGGTTTTGGCTGCGTGGGCAATCAATTCGTGGAATCCAAAGTGCATTTCGGGGCCGGCGTTGGGGTTGCCGTGCAGTTTGCCGTTGAGGTGGGTGATGAGGTCCAAGTGGACGCGGCAGTCCTTCCATGCGTCGCCCAATTCGTCGGGGGTGCAAAGGTAGGGCGCGTGGGCGCTGTTGGGTTTGCCATGGAAGAACCCGAACCCGGCCTTCAATTCGGCGGGAATGAGGTTGCGGAGGCTGACATCGTTGAGGATGCCAATGAGTTTGATGTATTGTCCTGCGTCTTCGGCTTTGGTGCCCATGGGGACTTCGTCCAAGACGACGTACACTTCGGATTCGAAGTCGATGCCGTAGTCTTCACTGGTCACGACGATGTCGTCGGTGGGGCCGAGCATGGGTTCGGCGCTGCCTTGGTACATGAGTGGCACGGTGCGGAGGGTTTCCGGCGGTTCGGCGTTGCGGGCCTTGCGGACCAGGATGATGTGTTGGATGTAGGCGCTGCCGTCGATCCAGCACGTGCTGCGGGGCATTGGGGAAAGGAACCGTTGGCCCGCCACGGGCGTTCCCTTGATGTCGCCATTTGCGAGTTGGGCGTGGAATGCGCGGAGTTTTGGCTCGGTGGCTTCCCAGTCTTGCATGGCTTCGGCCATGTTGATGGCGATGTGTTCGGGCACCGGCGCAAATTGGTCCTTGTGGACGACCACGAGGCGCCCGTCGCGGTGCCATTTGCCATCGGTGGGGATGCTTGCGAGCTTCATAGGCGGGCCAGAGGGGGTGCCCTGAAAGCCGTGACGGCAGGCCGGTGAAACAGAGCCGGGGGTGGCCGGGGAAAGGTTTGAACAATCTGGGGGAGATGTGTGTGGCATGACCGATGTGCCCCGGCGGGAATTTCTGAAAGGTGCGGCCGTGTTTGGTGCCACCTGCGCATTGGGGGCTGGAATGTATGTGGCGGGGCGAAGCAAGCCACCAATCGCGCAACCCATTTTGCGATTGACGGAAAACTTCGAAGTCGAATTGCTCACTGCTTCCACGTTGCACACCCTTGTAGGGGATTCAACGGGAGTGTACACGGCCCAATGGGGCACGGAAGGATGGCACCCGGTCGTGGTGTATGTCGTGGACCGTGCCATTTTGGAAGCGTCCACGAAACTTCGTGGCGTGGACACGGCCCAATTTGCATTGGCATTGCCTGGAACGGATCGACTCGTGCTGGCGTACCATGGCAGTTGCAAACACCTGGGGTGCACGGTGGGCTGGGACGGCGCTCTTGGCGGCAGCAAGGACGTCCCGGATTACGACGGTGACGGCGTCAACGATGGCCGCGTGTTGTGCCCCTGTCACCAGGCGCAGTACGACATTTACGACTTGGGAACCCATGTCCCTGGAACCCCTGCTCCGGAGCCACTGGACGTCATCAAAATCGCCTGGGACAATGGTGTGCTGATGGGTTTGCAACGAATCCACCAAGTCCACGCCCACGACGCGGACGGAAAGTAGCTTTCCATTTGCAAAGCCAAACTTGGGTATAAGGGCCACAACATAGCGGATGCATGGATGAAATTCCAGTCACTGGGATGACCTGCAGCAACTGCGTCAAACACGTGCGCAAGGCCCTCGAAGCCGTGCCCGGCGTTCGCTCAGTGGATGTCAACCTGGCGACGGAAACCGCCACCGTGCACCACGACGCTTCCTTGCGGGCGCTCCACAAAGCCATCCAAAAGGCGGGCTACGGGGTCGCAACTGGCACCGAGGACGAAGCCCGGTTCCGCCGCAACCAATTCCTCTTCGCGCTCTTCTTCACCGCCCCCTTGTTTCTCTACATGATGGCGTGGATGCCCCTTGGCGGGCCGCAATTCCCCGGCGACGCATGGGCTGCGCTTGCGCTGGCGACCCCGGTGCAATTCATCGCCGGTTGGCCGTTCTACCAAGGTGCATGGAAGGCGCTCCGCAACAAGGACGCCACCATGGACACGCTCATCGCCGTTGGCAGCAGCGCCGCGTATGGCTTGAGCATCTGGGCGCTCTTTGCGGGCCATGGCTTGCACGCCACCTACTTCGAAACCAGTGCCGTCATCATCACCCTCATCGCCCTTGGCAAGTACCTCGAAGCTCGCGCCAAGAATGCCAGCAGCGCCGCCGTCCGGGCCTTGCTTGCCCTTGGTGCAACCGAGGCAACCCTCGAAGATGGCAGCAAAATTGCCATTTCCGAAGTGACCGCGGGCATGCGGTTGCGGGTGAAACCCGGGGAGAAATTGCCCGTGGATGGCGTCGTCGTCGCGGGAGAGGCGCACGCGGACGAATCCATGGTCACGGGGGAGCCGGAAGCGGTTCGTAAGCGGCCCGGCGATGCCCTCATTGGGGCCACCATTTTGCAAGGTGGTAGTCTCGTGATGGAGGCCACGCGCGTCGGCAACGATACGGTTCTTGCGGGCATCATTCGCCTCGTCAAGGAAGCCAACAGCCGCAAGGCACCGCTGCAACGAGTGGCCGATCAAGTGAGCCGGTTCTTCGTCCCCGCCGTGATGGTGCTAGCGCTCGCAAGTGGCGTGGTTTGGGCACTTCTTGGGTTCTCATTCACGCAAGCCGCCCTCATCACCGTGGGCGTCTTGGTCATCGCTTGTCCTTGCGCAATGGGCTTGGCCACGCCCACCGCCATCATGGTGGGGACGGGGCTCGGAGCCAAGCGAGGCATTCTCATCAAAGGCGGCGAGAGTTTGGAGCGGGCGCGGGACGTGGACGTGTTCGTGTTGGACAAAACCGGCACCATCACGGAAGGCAAACCGCGTATCGTGGAGACGAACCTTGACGCCGAGGCGCTTCGAATGGTTGCCGCTGTGGAGGCTTTGAGCGAACACCCCATCGCGCACGCATTGACCGCGGGACACGACAACCTGCCCGAAGTGGAATCATTCGTGTCCCATCCAGGCCTAGGCGTGGAAGGCGTTGTTGGGGGCGTACAGGTGCGTGTGGGTCGGGCCAGTTGGCTCGGCGTGGACACGGACGGAATCGCTGCCAGTGTCGGTGAACAAACCGGTTGGATTCGCGTTGAGGACGCCATCAAATCCACGAGCGCATCCGCCGTTGCCGCGTTGCACAAGGCGGGCAAACGCGTGGTCCTTCTGACCGGCGACCGGGAAGCCACGGCCCAGGCGGTCGCCGCCGAAGTGGGCATTGATTCCGTGATTGCCGAGGTCCGCCCGGAGGAGAAAGCGGCACACGTGAAGGCATTGCAACGCCAGGGCCACGTGGTGGCCATGGTGGGCGACGGCATCAACGACGCACCTGCCCTTGCGCAAGCGGACGTAGGGATTGCCATGGGCACCGGCACAGACGTGGCAAAGGAAACCGGTGACATTGTGCTGGTCCGAGGCGACCTCCTTGCAGCAGTGGATGCCCTCGAGCTTTCTGCGTACACCGTGCGGAAAATCCGTCAGAACCTGTTCTGGGCGCTCGGCTACAACGCCGCGTTGATTCCGCTTGCGATGGGCGTGTTCTATCCCTGGACCGGCTGGTTGCTCTCGCCCATGTTGGCGGCGCTTGCCATGGCGCTTAGCAGTGTCAGCGTCGTCGGAAACTCGCTGCAAATGCGACGATGGCAAGGCACAGCAACAAACTGAGTGCCGGGGTTTCCTGGACTTCCGGTTCTGGTTGGGAAAGCGTCGCCAGTTCTTCTTCCTGCTCCTCCGTGAGGGGAATGGTCACTGCGTCGTGGTACTCGCCTAGCGGGAGCGTGAATTCGCCGCCTTGCAACTTGGGCGTCCAAGGGCCCTGCACGGGCGTGGTGAGGAAGTCTTGGTCCGCGGGGGGCTCCGGTTTGAAGAACAGGTTCATGGCCAGTTGCACGCCGGGGCGGTACGAGGTGTCGGTGAGGTTCCAGTTTGTCCACTCCGTTTGCAGGGATTCGCCCAGGGAGTGTGGTTCTGAGAACGTGGCCAAAACGTGCCCCTCGATGGCGCGGTCCTGGTAAATTGCGTACCCTTCTTCCGGGGCAAGGAACAACAACTCCCCGGACAAGATGCCCGTTTGGGCCACTTGCGGCGAGCTCGTGGTGATGGTGACGGGGGCTTCGCCATCGGTGAAGTTGAGTCCCGTTCGAAGGAACGGTTCCAGGAGAATCGGCCAGACCCAACGTCCAAAGTCTGGGCCGCCGAGTTGGTAATCCGCGGGCACGGGGCCGTCCTCGGCGAAGCTTGCATCTGTGTTCATGTACGTGGTTCCAAAGTCTTGGCCCGTGAGCCCGAACGAAGTGGCAAACAAGGTCTGCACCGCATCATCCGGAACGTAGGGGCGGCCATGCAAGTACAGGGTGGCGTGGTGGCCGGCAGGCATTGGGATGGCCGGGTAGTAGACGCCAAGCGGGAGCGTGGCCGTGAGGTCCCCGGCGGTTGCGACGAGGTTGAACAGTTCTTCACCGTCGTGCAAGTGGCGGTCGGGCACTTCCACGAAGACGGTCACGGTGTCGTCCACGGTGGCGACGGGGCGGGGCACGTGCACGGTCCATCCAGGGGGCACTTGTTGGGCTTCGAAGGAGATGGTTTGGTTCTCAAGGGAAATCACGCGGACATCGTAGGCAAACGCGGTGGCGCCTCCGTTGCTCCACCGAAGCGGTTGGAACGAAACCAGTTGCAGGGCATCCGATTGCACCGCCCCAACGGTCAAGGGAAAGTCGAGTCCGTCCATGTCGGGCATGCGGTCGCCGGTTCCGTAGTACTGGGAATCCATGATGGTGCCGATGTGCCCCTGCATGGAGTACGCATAGATGCCTGTGAGGCTGCGGCCCGCCGTGAGAGGCGCGCCATTGTGATCTCGAATCGCTCGTTTCTCGATGGTGGTGGACAATTCCTTGCCATCCCAATCCGACGGCAACGATTGGAAGTGCCTTCCGAACCCTTCGTCAAAATCCGCAAGCAACCGGGCCCGGTAGCCACGGTCCAAGGGGGAGTCGAGGCTGCTGTAAATCAAGAATTCAATGGCGTAGCTGCTTTCTCCGAATTGGAACGGAATCGTGATTTCCACGCCATCCACGAGAGCCACGGCCGCCATTCGCCACGCCTCCGTTTCAACGAAGAAGGTCAAGGAATCCTCCGTTTCCTCAATGCGCATCCCCAACAAGTCCGAACCAGATCCATTGGCTGGCACGGCGCCCGCAGGAGACATGGTGTCGCCGGCGGGGTCGGTCATGGGCCAAGCCATGGCAGGGGTAATCAAAAACAAGCAGAGCAGAATGGGCACAAAGCGAATCATGGGTACCAACCGGTTTTGGTTCCTATTTGAATCGATGCGTGCGAACCTCGAAACTCTCCTCTTATCAATGGGCAGTTGTTCATCAAACCGTGGACCTCGTTCCCGATACCTCCGTGCTGGTGGATGGCCGCATACACGAACTGCTGGACGGGGGCAAAGTGCTCGTCCCGCGAGCCGCCCTCGCCGAGTTGGAAGCACAAGCCAACAAAGGTCAGGAGAAGGGCTTTGCCGGCCTCGACGAGCTCTCCAAGCTGCAGCAAATGGCCAGTGAGGGCAAATGCACCATTGAGTTCGTCGGCCCCCGGCCCAGCGTCGCAGAAATCCAAGCCGCCGCGGATGGTGCCATCGATGCCATGATTCGCGACATGGCCGTTGAGCACGGCGCCCGGTTCGTCACCAGCGACCGCGTGCAAGCACACGCCGCCCACGCGCAAGGCATCGACCACGTGTACCTGCGCCCCCTCGTGGAGGAAACCACGCAAATCGAGGCGCTTTCCCTCTGGAAATTCTTCGACGAAGACACCATGAGCGTCCACTTGAAAGCGGACTGCGCGCCCATGGGCAAAAAGGGCCGCCCCGGGGACATCGAATACGCCGCCATCGGGAAAGCAACGCCGCATGCGGAAATTCGTGCGCTCATCAAGGAGTGCATCGAGTTTGCCCACCGCGACTACGAATCCTTCATCGAATTGGAACGCAACGGTTGCACCGTCCTCCAAGTGGGGCCCATGCGGGTCACCATTGCCCAGCCTCCGTTCAGCGACGGCCTCGAAGTGACCGCCGTTCGCCCCGTTGCAAAGACCACCATTGACGACTACGACTTGCCGGATGAAATCATGGAACGCATCGAGGACAACGGGCGCGGGGTCTTCGTTGCGGGGCCGCCGGGCAGCGGCAAGTCCACCTTCGTCGCCGCCGTCGTGCAGCATTTGCACGGCCTGAACCGGGTCGTCAAAACCATGGAGCAACCCCGTGACTTGGTGGTCCCCAAGGAAGTCACGCAGTACGGCGCGCTCGACCGGGACATGAAATGGACCGGGGAAGTGATGCTTCTGGTTCGCCCCGACCACGTCGCCTACGACGAAGTGCGCACCACCAACGACTTCACCACCTTCGCGGACATGCGCCTTGCGGGAATTGGGCTGTTCGGCGTCACCCACGGCAGCCGCCCCATCGACGCCATCCAACGGCTCATTGGCCGCGTGGAACTTGGCATGATTCCCCAAGTGGTGGACACGGTGTTGTTCATTGACGACGGCCGCGTCGCCGCGGTCCTCGATCTCGAATTCACGGTCAAGGCCCCGGAGGGCATGGAAGAAGACCTTGCCCGCCCAGTGGTCCTCGTGAAGGACTTCCTGGAAGGCCAACCCCTCTTCGAACTCTACACGTTCGGCGAGCAAGTGGTCGTCATGCCACTCGAAGGCGTCAAACAGGCCCCGCGCACCGACCCCAACGAAGTGGAAAAAGCGGTCCGCAGGTTCGCCCAAGGCGACATCGAAGTGGAAGTCAAGGGACGAAAAACCGTGGTGTGGGCCGAAGAATGGGACATCCCAAGCATCATTGGCCGCGGCGGAAAAACCGTGCAACTCCTCGAAAAACGACTCAACACCCACATCGACGTCAAAAGTTTCGTTGACAAACGAGGCCGTGGCGCGCCGCTGCGAACCGAAGGCGTCACCGTGAAGAAAACGGGGGCCAACATGTTTGTCATGCTCGACGCTCGCTACGCCCAAGACACCGTGGAGATCAGTGCCGAGGGCGCCATCATTGGCACCGGCAAGGTCAGCAAAGACGGCAAACTTCGATTCAAACTCACAAGCCCAGAAGGCAAAGCGCTGCAAGCGGCAAAGAAGGCTGGTTTGGACATCGAAGTGACTTCCATTTAGGTCCAAAATTTGGTTGCCAACACTTAATCAACCCCCGCAAATGGGCAATCGTGCCTGACGTCACCGTGGTCATTCCCACATACAACGAAGCGGGAAACATTGGTCGCATCGTGCCCGCGATTTTGGAGGCCAACCCGGACCACAACGTGGACATCCTCGTCGTGGACGATGATTCCAAGGACGGCACCGGCCGCATCGCCGAAGAAGCAGGGGCTCGTGTCATTGTTCGCAAGAACGAAAAGGGATTGGCAACCGCCGTCATTCGTGGCTTGCGTGAAACCCAAAGCGGCTACGTCATGGTCATGGACGCCGACTTCCAACACCCGCCAAACATGGTGGGGAAAATGGTGGACAAGGCCATCGCCGAGGACGCCGACGTGGTCGTTGGGAGTCGATACGTGGACGGTGGCAACGACGGCAGCTTCACCTTTGTTCGCAAAGTGATGAGCCGCGGCGCCCGCATGCTTGCCAACATTGGCATCCCCGACCTGCGCCGCCACCGCGTCACTGACCCCATGAGTGGCCTGTTCTTGATCCGTGCTTCCGCCGTGGACCTTGACGCGCTTGAACCGAAGGGCTACAAGATTCTCCTCGAAATCATTGGCCGCTGCCCCGTGGACAAAATCGTGGAAGTGGGCTATGAATTCGGCATCCGGGACGCCGGGGAATCCAAGCTGGGCGCCCGCGTGATGGGCGATTACTTGTTGCACTTGGCGCGACTCAGCGCCGCACACCCAGAGAACCGGCGCGTGGGCAAGTTTGCCTTGGTGGGCATCAGTGGAATCTTTGTCAACCTCGCAGCCCTTTGGGCCCTCGTGGAGACCGGCGTCCTAGGCGCCGGCATGTACGCTGATGACATTGCAAGCCTCATTGCCATTGAGTTGAGCATCATCAGCAACTTCGTCCTCAACGATTTCATCACGTTCAAGGACCGTCGCCATGACCATTTCCTAAGCCGCATGGCCAAGTTCAACGTGGTCGCATTGGTCGGCATGGGCGTGCAATTCGGCATCGCCTTCATCGGCCGCGAAGGCATCGGCATCCACTACCTCGTCGCGCAAGCGATTGGAATCGGCGCCGCGTTCATGGTGAACTATCTTCTGAATCTGAAGTGGACCTACCCCGGGCAACGAAAGCAGTCGCAGTGATCGCGACCGCGCCTGCAACGAGGTAGAGGACAAACCAGATTGCGCCTCCGCGGGGGGCTTTGCCTGGGGCACCGAAGGGCTCCGTGACCGTGCCCGCTTGTGGCGCAAGGTTCTCGTCGCGCTCCGTGAATTCTCCGCAGAGGCGAAGCACTTCACCTTCGAAGCGGTACTTGTCTTCAATCACTTCGGAGGCGTCGGCGCCTTCCGCGAGCAAGGTGAGTGGCGTTTCCGGGGCACAGGCCAAGAACACGTCCACTTGGTTCCATTCGGAGCGGAGGAATTGCAATTGGTCCGAGGCGGATTGGTAACTCATGGTGCTCAAATCGCGGCGGTTTCGGTCAAACGGTGAAAACTCTTGGTAGCACTCCGGTTCGTGGGCGTGACACAACCCAAGCGTGTGGCCGAGTTCGTGCGCGATGGTGCTTGCAAGATTGGGTTGGTTCACAGTGGCACCACTTGCGGACAGGGTGGCGTTGCCGCCCGTGTTGAACTCCACGAACGCACCGTTGGAGAACCAGAACGGGGCCCATTCCATGCGGTAGCCACTTGCGCCAGAAACGGACAACCAATACTTGCCGCCGCTGATGCCGGAATTGCTGTAGCCGAGGGACTGCATTCCAATCTGGTTGCCTTCTCGAATGTAACTTTCCAAGACGGGGGAAAAGGAGCCTTCCGCGCCGCCGCTGAGCTGCACCGTGGTGTGGCTTCCGTAGTCGATGACGGCAATCATGGAACGAAGCTGCGCCGCGCCAAGGATGCGCCCAAGCTCCGCTTGTTCCTGTTGTGGGGCCATGATGACGGAGGTCACGTAGGGATTGTCGCTCATCAGGCCGTCCTCAAGGATCGACAAGAACGCCGCTTGGTCCGCCGCTTCCAGGAACCCGAGGTACGGTTCGTTTGGCAATTGAATCGTGGTTTCCACCCATTGCAAATCGATGCCTTCGGCCTCAAACATGTCCGCAACGGCCCGGTACGCAGGGGAGAAATCGAGGTTAAACTGGCCCGAATCGGGTCCGCGAACGTACACGTATTCCACCAGCAAGTCACGGGTTCCGGGCGTGGGCGAAAAGGGCCCCCAGTCCAGCAATCCGCCGCCGGTTTCCCACGCATCGGGAATGGCATCCCGGTCGTCGTCGCCACTGGGGCTTTGCCCGGCTTGCTCAAACGCAAACACGACGCCGTCAGGGATGCCCACGCCAAAACTGTCTGCACGAAGTGGGCTGTAGTCGCCTGTTTCATCGCCGTCCAAGAGGCCGTCAAAATCGCAGTCCGCAATCAAAGGGCAGGCGCTGTTTCGCTCTAGGCCATCCAAGACGCCGTCGCCGTCTTGGTCCCCGTTGCAGTCGTTGCTGTCTGCGCCCCCAAGCCACTGGTCCGCGTCGTTGTCGGAATCAAGGATTCCAATGGCTCCGTCATCGTCGCAATCCGACAAGGATTCTTGCCCGTCCGGCAACCCGTCCCCGTCCGTGTCGCCCCGGGTGGGGTTGGCCCCGAGGCCCACTTCGGCCCCGTCACTGAGGCCGTCCCGGTCCGAATCCCGGTGAAACGGATTCATGCCTCGCTTGTCTTCCCAGCCGTCGCTGAGGCCATCGTCGTCCGCGTCTCCATCCAGGAACGGGCCTCCTGCTGCGAATTCCTCGTACGTGGTCCACCCGTCGCCATCGAAATCAATGGCCAAAGCGAGACCCAAAAAGAGTGCCGCAACGGCGTAGGGGAGCCATTTCATGCTGGCCTACCTACGTCGCCATGTTTACGGCTTGCGTCCTTCATTTCTTCAAGATCATGCTGCTGGTGATGCGGGCTCCAACGCCCGCCACCAAACTCAGCGCGCCGCCGGCGATGAAGGTGGCCGTGGTGCCGTCGCCTCCACTGGGAGGGGCGCTGCCAGCCGGCGCAGCAGATTGCCCGCCGGACGCCTGTGGCGCGGTTTGTTGGCAGTTCAAAATGCCCAAATCGCACCCTTCTCGTTTCACCTCGTCCTTGGGGGAGGCCTGCGTCGGGTCGCCGCCTTTTTCGATTTCCCAACCGTCTGATGCGCCGTCGCCATCGGAGTCGCCGTTGATGGGGTTGGTTCCGTCTCCCATTTCTTGGTAGCCGGAGCGACCGTCTTGGTCCACATCGAGCATCAGCCAAATGGCAACGCCTGCAAACATCACCACAATTGCGAATCCAGCGCCCGCAGCAAATGCTTGCTTCTTCTGTTTCGTCAGAGGCATAACAGGAATGTCGTCTCTCAAGTGCTATAATGGCTTGGTTGCCGGCCAACCAGGGGGCCAACAGGAGAGAATCAAAAAATAAGGTGGGGAAAAGAAAGGAAAAGGAAGCCTAGGCCTTCAGGAAGGCCGTCGACCGCGCTCGGGGAGCACACCACGCGCTTCGCGCAGGGCTTAGGCCTTCAGAAAGTCCGTGCTGCCGTGCAGGAGCGCCTTCTTCACGTTTCCAATGTGCTTGGTGATGTCGATGCCTTGTGGGCACGCTTCCACGCAGTTGAAGACGGTGCGGCAGCGCCACACGCCAGTGTACTCGTTGAGGCGGCGCAGGCGTTGTTCGTTGCCTTCGTCGCGGTCGTCAAAGATGAACCGGCTGGCTTGCACGATGGCCGCGGGGCCAACGAATTGGTCGTTGTACCAGAAGCTGGGGCAGCTCGTGGTGCAGGCGGCGCACATGATGCACTTGGCTTGGTCGTCGATGAGTGCTTGCGCCTCAATGGTTTGGTGACGTTCCTTGCCGTGCGGCTCGTGCTCCAGGATTTGGTACGGCATCACGGACTTGTAGGAGTCAAAGAACGGCTCCATGTCCACGATCAAGTCCTTCTTGCGGGGCAATCCCTTGAGTGGGGCCACGTTGATGACGTCTGGCAGGTCCTTGGCGAGGATTTTGCAAGCCAAGCGGTTCTTGCCGTTGATGATCATGGCGTCGCTGCCGCAAATGCCGTGGGCACAGCTGCGGCGGAAACTGAGGGTACCGTCTTGTTCCCACTTGGTGCGCAGGAGCAAATCCAGCACGCGGTCCGTTGGTAGGACGCCGTCGAGGGTGTACGATTCCTTGTGGGGCTTCTCATCGCCCGCTTCTGGATTGTAGCGTTCGATGTTCAGAGTGACCGTCTTTGTTTCCATCAGTAGACACGCTCCATGGGTTGGTATCGCGTAATGACCACTGGCTTGTAGTCCAGTTTGATGCCGTCGCCGTCGAGGCTTGCAAGGGTGTGTTGCAGGAACTTTTCGTCGTCGCGAGCAGGGAAGTCGTCGCGGGCGTGGCCGCCACGGCTCTCTTCACGGGCCAGTGCTGCATCGACGCAGGCGGCGCTGATGTCAAGCAAGTAGCCGAGTTCGAGTGCTTCGAGGAGTTCCGTGTTGAACAATTTGCCTTGGTCGGTGACTTTGACGTCAGCATAGCGCTTGCGCAGGTCTGCAATGGCCGCTTTGCACTCCGTCAAGGATTCGAAGGTACGGTACACGCCGCACAAGTCCATCATTTTCTCCTGCATTTCTGCACGGAGCTTGCTGACGGATTCTTTGCCGCTACCGTTGAGGAGCGCTTGCAACGTGGCTTCCACGTTTGCAGCGGGGGCGTCCTTCATGGGCAGGAAGTCGGCTTCCTTGCAGAATTGTGCCATCTTCTTGCCGCCGCGGCGGCCAAACACAACCAAGTCGAGCAGGCTGTTGGTGCCGAGGCGGTTGGCGCCGTGGACGCTGACACAGGCACATTCGCCTGCGGCGAAGAAACCAGTCATTGGCGTGTTGTTGGCGTCGAAGACCACTTGGCCGTCCACGTCAGTTGGGATGCCACCCATGGCGTAGTGGGCCGTTGGGGCGACAGGAATGGGTTCGGTTTTGGGTTCCACGCCGAGGTAGGTGCGGGCGAAGCCGGTCACTTCGGGCAGCTTGGCGTCGATCATGTCAGGGTCCAAGTGGGTGATGTCCAAGTGGACGTATTGGTCGCCGGCGGGGCCGATGCCTTTGCCTTCACGGATTTCCGTGTAGATGGCGCGGCTGACCACGTCGCGGGAAGCCAGGTCCTTCACCGTGGGGGCGTAGCGTTCCATGAAGGCTTCGCCGTCCTTGTTGCGGAGGATGCCGCCTTCGCCGCGAACCGCTTCACTGACCAGGACGCCGATGCGCCAGAGGCCGGTGGGGTGGAATTGCAGGAATTCGGGGTCTTCAATGGGGACGCCGTGGCGCATGGCGATGCCGACGCCGTCGCCGGTGAGGGCGTGGGCGTTGCTGGTGACTTTCCAGGCGCGGCCGTATCCGCCGGTGGCGAACATGACGGCCTTGGCGTGGAAGACGTGCATGGAGCCGTCTTCAATCTTGTAGGCAACGCAGCCTGCAATGCCGGGGGCGTCGCCTTCGGCGTCGATGAGGTCCATCACTTGGTATTCGTTGAAGAATTGGACGCCTTCCTTGATGCATTGCTGGTACAGCGTGTGCAGGATGGCGTGGCCGGTGCGGTCTGCTGCATGGCAGGCGCGTTCCACGGATGGGCGTTCTTTGTAGGGGTCGTTGGGACCGCGGGCGGTGTGTCCGCCGAACTTGCGTTGGCTGATTTTGCCGTTTGGCAAGCGGTCGAAGGGCAGGCCCAAGTGTTCGAGGTTGATGATGGCCTCTGGGGCGTCCCGGCACATCACTTCGATGGCGTCTTGGTCGCCGAGGTAGTCACTGCCCTTGACGGTGTCGAAGGTGTGGTTTTCCCAGTCGTCCGCGTTGACGTTGCCAAGGGATGCACTGATGCCTCCTTGGGCGGCGCCGGTGTGGCTGCGGACGGGGTAGAGTTTGCTGAGAACTGCTACGTTGAGGCTCTTTTCTTTGGCGAGTTCGAGGGCTGCCATGAGGCCTGCGCCTCCGGAACCAACGATCACTGCGTCGAACTTGTGGTATTCCATGTTAGTTCACCTGAATCGTGAAGAGGACGGCGGTTCCAGCCACCCAGAAGATGGCAAACACGGTCCAGAGGGCCGTGATGTATGCGAGGCGCTTGTTGCGGTCGTGTACGTGGTCATCGATGATGCCTTTGATGCCGTTGACACCGTGGCTCAGGCCGAGCGTGAGCAGGAAGAAGTCGGCCACCACGAGGATGGGCCAGGCTTCGAAGCGGGTGATGACGAGGTCGTAGTTGAGGTCGTGCACGTCGTGCTTGATGTGGTTGAGCCACAAGTGGAACAGGGCGAGGCTGACGAGCAGCAGGCCGCTGATGCGCATGTAGTACCAGCTGAACACTTCACTGCGGCTGCCAACGGGTTTGGCGCTGCTGTTGATGTAGCTCTTGCTCATTCGTGACCTCCGTCGAGCCAGGGCCAGCCTTGGTAGTCAATGAGGAGGGGCTTGGCGACCCAAACGAGGGCCAGGATGGTGAGGGCCATGACGACGTACCACATTTGTTTCTGGTACTTGGTGGATTGTTGCCAGAAGTCAATGATGACGATGCGGGTGCCGTTGAGGGCGTGGTAGACGACGGCGGCGATGAGGCCGAATTCGCCGATTCGGAAGTACCAGGTGTTGTAGATGCTGATGGCTTCGTTGTATGCTTCGGCGCCCATCAGTAAGAAGAAATTCTCTACGATGTGCGTGAACAAGAACACCACGATGGCGACGCCAGAGACGCGGTGGAAAATGTATGCGAGTTGTCCTTCCTTTAGTTGGTACACAGGAACCCTCCGGGGAGCTGATTCTCGCACTAAGCCTGCATATAAAAAGCAAAGTTGTCCCTTGCAGGTGCAAGGCTCGCAACGCGCGGTTGGGTTTGTGCCGGTTCGAGAACAGCTTTCATGCACCACGGTTCTGCATGGGCATGAAATGGTTCTGGATCCTTTTGGTGACTGCGTTGTTGGCTGGCTGCACGGACGACCCGGATGGCTCTGGCAGCAGTTCTTCGAGTTCCACGGATTCCACGGACCCCGTGGGCAACGACACGATGGAACCGGACACTGGCGGGGCGGAGGTTGCGCTGTCCATCGCGGCGGTCCGGGCGCTTCCAACGGACACCCACGCTTTCGACAAGGCGACGCTTGCCGTGAATCAAGGGGATGTGGTGACGCTCACGTTCTCCAACGACGACGTGTTGCCCATTGTGAACCATGACTGGTACCTCGAAGTGCTGGATGTGGGAACGGCCGTGATCGGCTCCGGCGAAACGGACACCATCACGTTCACCGTGGACCTGGAACCGGGCGAGTACGTGTTCTACTGCACCGTGGGCAACCACAGGGGCGACGGAATGGAAGGCATGCTTGTCGTCACATAGGGCTCCGGCACGAGCCCCAACCTCTTTCCCCCACTGCCCCATTTTTTTCGTATGAACTACGCCGTACTGTACGGAAGCACCCGCTCGGCTCGAAAAGGCATCCACGTGGCCCAATTCATGGTGAATCAACTGGAAGCCCGCGGCCACGACGTGACCTTGTTGGACGCGAAGGAGTTGGCGTTGCCGTTTCTTGACAAAATGTACAAGGAATACGATGGCGACGCACCGGCGGGCATGCAGCGCGCCCACGACGTCCTCGATGCAGCCGACGGATTGGTCGTTGTCGGCGGCGAATGGAACCACAGCATCCCAGCAGCGCTGAAGAACCTCCTCGATCATTTCCAATCAGAATACGCTGGCAAACCGGCTGGGATTGTCACATACAGTGCCGGTCCCTTCGGTGGCGTGCGCGCCGCGCCCCACTACCGCGTGATTCTCGGGGAACTCGGCATGGTGACACCAAGCATCATGTTCGCCGTCAGCGGCGTGTACAAGTTCGAATCCGAGGACATCGGGGACGATTGGGTGCGCCGCAGTGAACGGTTCTTGACAGAACTGGAATGGTACACGGACGCGCTCAAAGCCAAGCGCGAAAAGGACGGGAATCCATACTGATGGAACTCGTCGCGACCCTTGATGCGGACCCTCGACACACGGCGGCGCTTTGCTGGCACAACGGCAAGCTCTACACTGGTGGCCAGGGCAAGCAAGTGGTGGAATGGGTGGATTTGCAGGAATCAAGGCGGTTCGCAGAACATGGTGCGAGCGTCAACCGCATCGAACCCGTCGAGGGCGGCTTTGTCACGTGCAGCAGCGACCACACGGTTCGCCGCTGGACCTGGGCTGGCGAGGAGTTGTGGCAAATTGCAGGGGACAACGTTCGCGTCGTTCAGGGGGGTTTGTTGGTTGTGAAGCCAAACGGCCGCCTCATCCGAACGGATCTTGAAGGCCAAGAATTGGAAGCGTACCCAAAGACGGACAAAATTTGCGACCTCCTCTGGGACGATGGCCCCGTGCTGGCAACCAAGTCTGGTCTGTGGCGGGACGGCGCATTGCTCTGGGATGCGGAATGGGTCACGCAACTGGGCCAGCACCCGGAGGGGTGGTTCGCCGCGCAACACGAAGGGTCCATGCGGGTCTATGACTCGGCTTGGAACTTGCTACGGGAAGAGCCTGCGCCGGGCGCCTTCTTGCAATACCACAACGGCACGCCATGCTTTGTTTCCGATGGCTCCATCCACTACGGCGCCGACTCGTTTGACGTGGGATTGAAAGGCGTCTATGGTTGCTGCATCGCCGGCGGGTTGCTTGCCAATGCGGCGGCGGACGGGAATGTGCGGGTCTTCAAGCTGACGCGGTAGCGGCGTAGCTCTTCGTCCCCTCAATGTAGTCCCAGTTCAATTGCCGCCATTCGGGCACCATGCTTTCGCTGACTTCGGGGAGCACCACGAGGGCGTCGTGCCAAGCTTGCAGTTTGGGGAACGCGGCGAAGTCAAAGCTGGTTTTTTCATCCCATTGTTCGAGGCGCATCAATAGGGGTGCGATGGCGGCGTCGGCGAGGCTGAATTCCTTGCCGAGGAAGAACGGTCCAACGGTTTGGGCTTCGAGCCGGGCGAGTTTGTCGGTGAGCGCGGCCATGTGGCTTTCGTGGCCTTCCTTGTCGGGGGCGGTTGCGCTGTGGAAGTAGTCCATCAGGCACTCGGAACCGAATTGAATCCATGCCCGGGTATGGGCACGTTGTACTGGGTCCTCGGGCATGAGTTGGCCTTCGGTGACTTCGTCCACGTACTCATTGATGACGGCGGACTCGAAGAGGACGGTTCCGTCTTCCAGTTCCACGATGGGCACTTTGCCGAGGGGGGACTTTTCCTGGAACCAAGCCGGCGGGTTTCCGAGGTCGATGTAGTCAATCGTGTAGGGGGCGTTTTTGCGCTTTAGGGTGATGACGCTGCGCTGGACGTAGGGGCAGGTCTTGAAGGAGACAAGGTGCATGCAGCGTCATCTCCGAGGCGGGCTTTAGTGTTCGTGTCCGTGCTCTTCGAGGCCGGGGAGCACGTTTTCGAGTCCGAGGAGCAGCGCCATGAGCCCGATGCCGATTGCGACCATGACAAAGAGGAATGCTGCGTCGCGGCCCTTGCCGTGGTGGTGGAGCTCGGGCACGAGGTCGGCGGCTGCGATGTAGATGAACGCGCCTGCGACGAGTGGCAGCACCGTGGATTCGATGGTGTGGGCATCGATGGGGAGCCACAGGATGGCGAGGGCGCCAACGAGGGCAAAAAGAGCGGTTCCGAGATTCAGGAGGGCTGCGCGTTTCTTGCTCATACCGCTGCGGACGAGGACGGCGAAGTCGCCCAGTTCTTGCGGAATTTCGTGGGCTGCCACAGCGATGGCGGTTGCAATGCCTGCGCTTGTGTCCACGAGGAATGCGGCTGCGATGATGGCGCCGTCGAGGAGGTTGTGGAGTGCGTCGCCTGCGAGGTTGAGGATGCCAAAGGGGGCTGTGGGTTGGTGGTCATGGCAGTGTTCTTGGTCCACGGCTTCCACATGGCTGTGTTTGTGCCGGAGTACGGATTCAAGGATGAAAAACAAGAGGAACCCGCCGAGAACGAGCAGTCCGATGCGCGTGGTGAACCCATCTGCTGTGGCTTCGGGGAGGATGTGCAGGAAACTGTCGCCTAGGAGGGTTCCTGCTGCGAGGGCCACGAGCCCCATCATGATTTTGTGGTTGGCTCGCGCAACACCGAGCAGGCCGACGAGGCTGATGGCGCTGATGGCAAGGACGGAGGCGAGTGTCCAAGTGGTGGGGCTCACGGTTGGCTCCACGAAAACCCATTCATAAACTTGCTTGCAATGTTATGAATTATTGTGGGGTTGGATTCACAACCGAAGTGGCTTGATTTCGCCAAGCACCGCAGACGGGTCGGTTTTCCAAGAATCATCCACGTCCACGTACAACTCCAACTCATTGCCGTCTGGGTCGGCCAGGTACAAGCTGTGGGTCACGCCGTGGTCGCTCATGCCAATGATGTGCACGTCTGCTGCCTCCAGCTCGGCTTTTGCGGCTCGGAGATCGTCGTCGGAGTCGCCAACTTTCAGCCCGAGGTGGTACAAGCCGATGCGGGGTCGCGGCGGGAGGGGTGTGGCTTTGGGCTGCTCCAGGAGAAGCAGTTCGTGGTGGGTGCGCGGCGTTCCAAAGGCGGCGTAGCCTGGGCCATGCCCAAGTGCTCGCCAGCCAAGCAGTTCGCCGTAAAATTTCCGGCTTCGTTCGAGGTCGCGCACGTACAGCACGGCGTGTCCAAGTTCTTTGATTTCCATGGTTCTGATTGCTTCGCGGCGGCATAAGAAAGCTCGCTTTAACCAACTTAACTAACTTTACCAATTCTTACCTCCCCCTTAAGAGTCAAGAAACTGTATCATTAGGTATGCAACGAATCTTCACCGCCCACTCACAACTGGAAGGTGGCGGCTTCCAAGTCACCCGACCCTTCCCAAGCGCGGCGCTCCCCGACATGGACCCGTTCCTCCTCTTCGACCAAATGGGCCCCATCCAGTACGCCCCAGGGGAAGCCGTCGGAGCGCCAGACCACCCACACCGAGGCTTCGAAACCGTCACATACGTCCTCGAAGGGGAAATGGTGCACGAAGACAGCCAAGGCAACGCCTCCGTCCTCGGCCCAGGCCACCTGCAATGGATGACCGCAGGCAGCGGCGTCATTCACAGCGAAATGCCAACGCCCCGGTTCCAAGAAACAGGTGGAACCGTGCACGGCGTGCAACTCTGGATCAACCTCCCAGCCGAGAAGAAAATGATGGCGCCGCGCTACCAAGACCTCAAAGAAGAACTGCCCCGCATCGACGTCCCCGGCGGCTGGATCAAAATCATCAGCGGCTCCCAAGGCGACGTTGCCGCGCACACCAAAACCGAGATCCCCATCCAATACCTGCACGTACACCTCCAAGACGGCAAAGCCACCGTGGACATCCCCGACGTGGGCACCCGGTTCGCCTACGTGCTCAGCGGCAACGGAACCATCGACGGTGAATCCATCAAAGCGGGACAAATCATCCTGCTCCCCGCCGGCACCATCGCCATCTCCGGCAACCTGGATGCGCTCGTTCTTAGCGGCAAACCCATCCGCGAACCCATCGCCCGGTACGGCCCCTTTGTCATGAACACCCACGAGGAAATCGTACAAGCGGTCCGGGACTACCAAAGCGGCCAATTCGGCACCATCAAGCGAACCGGCCCCATCGCCGTACACGGGCAAGACCCCGCCCCATTCGGCGGCGTGGACGCCACGGACGACAACGTACGCTCCGCGCGCCTCCTCGTGGTCGCACCCGGAACCCCCGCCATGCACCGCGTCCGGCAACTCGCAGCCAGCAGCGGCGTCACCGTCGTGGAAACGAACGACCCAAGCGACATCTAAACGCTTACAAGCACATTGACAACTGGATTCCCAATGCGGGCCGTTCTCGTTGCATTGTTGTTCACCGGGATCGCGGGATGTGTTGCCGAAGAGCCCGTTGTGCCATTTGACTTGGAATCTGCGCAAGCAAGTTTGCACCAACAAATGATGGCGGAGCCCACCAACATGAGTGCCCAACCACTTGTGGATTGGATGCAAAGCCGCATTGAGGCGGATGAAGTCGGTTGCTGGAAATTGCAGCAAGACCACTTGCAACTCCTAGATGCAAACCTGCCATATCTGGCCGCCTTGTCGTTTGCCCGAGATGGATGCCAGGGGCGCACGGACACGGACGCAATGATGGAAGGGGCAAAAGAGCGTGGCACCGTCATGAGCGACTTCCGCGCCCATTGGCGCACACTGAACGAATCGATTGCCGGCGCATCCGCCGCATTCCCTACCAGTTTTGGTAGCGCACAGGAAATGGAGTTTGCGCTCGGCCTCGCAATCCGTCTGGCGAGCCTATCGTGGAGCGCGCAAATTTCGCTGCCCCCCGAATCCTTGGGTTGGAACTTGCATCGAAGCTTCCAGAATGCCATCAACTGGAACGAAGATGTGAATCAAGAAATTTGGCTGACGCTAAACACATACCCTTGGGGCAGTGGCTGCATCGGGGTTCCGGTGCACGGGAGGGAAGACGTGGTTGCCGCCGCCGTTGCATTGGGGGCTGCGAAAGGTCGGAGCCCAGATTCATGGACCCGCGATGTTTTCTTGTATGACTTTGCACAGGAACTCGGTCTGAGTGCCATGGCCGACTTTCAGCTGGTGGGCCTTCAATGGAACCTCGCTCGACACGCATACGACGGCCCGGTGCCAAATGCGACACAAAT
>JBMZMP010000001.1:44898-47279 GCA_049619235.1 Thermoplasmatota archaeon | reverse complement strand
GCGACCGGGCAAACGGAGTGGACGCTCATCAACCACAACGCATCCGTTCACGGAGCCATCTCGAACCAGTGGACTTGGGGCAACGGCTCCCAGCACGTGATTGGGCAATTCGAGGCAGATGGCATCTACGAATTGCAAGTTCGCAACACCGGCGACGTTGATGCGGGGGTGCGTTGGAGCTACGATCAAACCTGTGATTGCACCTTCAAGCCCATGCCTTTCAGCGGCGCGTACGCCTGGTTCAACCCCGCATTGGAAGCGGGGCAATCCCTCACGTTTTGGCCAGGCGCCATCGCCCTGGACCCACAAGACCCAACCCGGACTGTGGCGGTGCCTTCGCTACACGCAACCCACGCCACGGGAACCGGCCCGGACTTCACCAACTACACGGTGCATTTTGATGGCGCCATTGGCTCACAATTCAACTTGACCGCCACGACTTCCGGTGTGCAATACGTGCTTTTGCGGCTGGATACGGAAGGGGACGCCCGTGGCCTTTTGCAATACAGTTTCGAAGTCAAAAAGGAAGGAAAAGGAGCCCCGGCTCTTGGAGCCTTGGCCGTGGTGGGGTTGGCGCTGCTTATGGCACGACGCGTGGAATGATTTCGAACACCAAGTATTGCGACGCGAGCGCGTGGCGGTTGTTGGAGTTGTATTCCCCGTACCCAAGGTCCCAGTGGAACCGGCTGGCGCCGCTTTCGTGCTCTTGCAGCCCTAGAGCCGCATCATAGAACCCTTTCACGAGTCCCGGGTAGGAAAGTTGGAACGCAACGGGGCCGTAGGAGGGTTGCATTTGGAAGGAGCCTTCGAAGGTGCTGTCCCGTGCCACGGCGCCGAGAGCTGCGTCTTCCAACGTGGTCCAGAACAGGCGGCCGTCGTCCGTGACGCCAACCACGTCGAACTCAATGGTGAGTCCGTCCTCTGCCGCCTTTCCATAGGTTGCGTCCGCCACGGAGAAGCTGGTGCGGGATTCGGTGCCAATGGTTTTGGCAACCAAGTCGAAGCCGCCTGTGGCTGCTTCCTTTTGCACTTGCACGAGGATGCTAAGTTGTTCGCCGGGGGCAATGTAGCCGGAGGTTCGTTCCGCTTCCACGACCGCCACGAGGCCCTCTTCCGATTGGGCTTCCAGGCAGTACGGGACCGCCACGGGGCCGTCGTTGCGAAGGGTTGTGATGAATTCGAACGCGCGACCGGTTTCTCCGGCAAGTGCCGTGTTTGGTGTCCAGAAGCTGAATGGGTCTTCGGTGATTTCGTCCGCCGTGGGCTGGCGGATGGCGACGGTTTCCATCACGACCTCTTCGGGGCTGCTGGTTTTGGCGTTGGCGTTCACGGCGTCCAGCACGTCGAAGCCTTCGACGGTGCGGCCAAAGACCGTGTGCTTGCCATTGAGCCAAGCGGTTTCGCCGAACGTGACAAAGAATTGGCTGCTGCCCGTGTTGGGACCGGCGTTTGCCATACTCAGGGTGCCTTTGGCTTCGTGGTGGAGCGTGGGCACGATTTCGTCGGGGATGTTCTCGACGCCGGGCGCGCCTTGGCCGCCTTGCATCATGAAGTCGTCAATGATGCGGTGGAACGGCACACCGTCGTAGTACCCGGACTCGGCGAGGTCCACGAAGTTGGCCACCGTGATGGGGGCGCGGTATTCATGCAGGGAGAGGCGAATGTCGCCCATGTTGGTTTGCATGGTGGCCTCTTTCGGGAGGGGGCGATCCACGGTGCACTCGGCCTTGGTCCACAATTCGTCCGTTCCCGCCTCGTTGTTCGTGCAACCAGCAAGGGCCATGACGAGGAACGCGGCAACCATGATTTTCTGCATGCGCGGCCCACGCAGGGACCCATCCAAAAGGATTCCCGCGTTCAACTCGCTTTTATCTTAGCAAACCTAACGCAACCCTCGTGTTGGAGGGTCCCGCTGATGTCCCAGTCGCAGTCATTGGTAGCGGCGGCTTTGGAACGGCCCTATCGGCCCTGCTTGCCAGCAAGGGCTTGGAGGTGCGTCAGTGGTGCCGAAACCCCGGCCTTGCGCAAACCCTGAACAACCGCCGGGAGAACACAAAGTACCTCCCCGGCGTGAAATTGCCCCTGAATGTCTGGGTGACCAGCAGTTTGCAAGACGCCGTGGATGGCGCCGAAGTCATTGTCACGGCTGTACCAAGCCAGGCAGTGCGGGAAACGGTGCAGAAGTTCTCCCCCTTCGTGGAGCACGGAGCAAAAATCCTCAACGTGGCAAAGGGCATCGAACACGACACATACCTACGCATGAGCGAGGTCATCCAATCCGAACTCCCCGACTCGCCCGTGGCGAGCCTCAGCGGCCCAAATCACGCAGAGGAAATTGCTCGCGGGCAGCCCGGCGCAACGGTCATCGCCAGCCACCACCA
>JBMZMP010000001.1:40718-44888 GCA_049619235.1 Thermoplasmatota archaeon | reverse complement strand
GTTGTGTGACTTGTTCACCACCGAGACATTCAAGGCGTACCCCCGTAAGGACTTGGTTGGCGTGGAGCTTGGCGGCGTGATGAAAAACATCACCGCCATCGCAGCCGGACTCACCTCCGGCCTTGGGTACGGGGACAACAGCAGCAGCGCCGTCATCACCCTCGGCTTGGACGAAATGGTCCGGTTTGGCGTGGCCCACGGCGCCAAGCAACGCACATTCACAGGCCTCAGCGGCCTCGGCGATCTCATCGCAACCGCCACAAGCCAACACAGCCGCAACCGCCGCCTTGGTGAATTGGTGGGCCGCGGATTGACCTACCAGGACGCGCTTTCAACCATGAATGGGCAAGTGGCGGAAGGTGTGCACGCGACTCGTTTCGTGCATGAAAAGGCCCTCAAGGACGACATTCCCTTGCCCCTCACCGCGGAAATCTACCGCATCCTGTACGAAGGCAAGAACGTCAAAGCGGCTGTTGCGGACTTGCTGCGCTTGCTGTAGTCCCCTGTTGAAAGCGCGGGCGGGGGTTGAAAACACAAGGAATACACCCGAACATTCATCTTTGTCATTGGGTGTTGTTGATGCAATGAAGGTTGCGCTGTTGACCGGTTTGCTACTGACCATGCTCTTTGCTGGGTGCATCTCCACGAGTGATGCGGAAGACCCCCGGGTCCCAAAACAACCCGAATTGGACTACGAACCCACGGACATCCGCGTCACCGGCACTTCTCAGGAAACCCTGAACATTGCCAGCTTTGATGGCACGGAACTCAGCACCATCATCTACGCGCCCCTCACCCAGGACAGCCTCCCTGACGGCAGCGAACCCCCGTTCCCCGTCGTGGTGTTCATGCACGCGTGGGCATTCCCCAAGGAAATGTACGAGTACCACCAAGGCAGCCCGACGGAAGCGCCCTACAGCATCCTTGAAACCTTCGCCCAGCAAGGCTTCATCACCGTCGCGTACGACTCCCGTGGATGGGGGCAAAGCGGCGGCCAAACCACTGCCAGTTTCACCAATGAAATGAAAGACTTTGACGCCGTCTTGGAGTACGTCAACGCGAACTTCAAGACCAACGGCGAAGTGGGCGTGACCGGTGTCTCCCTTGGCGCCGGCCAAGCCATGAAACTGTGGGCAGAAAACGACAACGTCACCACCGTGGTGCCCCACAATGGATGGGTGGACCTGTACGAAGGCGTGGTCCCCGGGAACGTTCCCAAGTTGGAATGGTTCGAATTCCTGTACCTCGCAGGCGTCGCAGGTACAGGCCTCCAACTGGGCCCTGAAGTGCACGACTGGTACCAAGCCGCGTACACCCGCAACAACTTGGACGACGTTCGCGCAGCCATGGATCTACGCAGCACCCATGACGTGGTGGACTCCGTGACGAAGCCCCTCTTCACCTGCCAAGGCTTGCAAGAAAGCCTGTTCCCGCAAAGCCACATGGCCTGGGAAAACGCGCCTGGTTTCGTGCGCGCCTACTACTATGCAGGCGGCCACAACACCCGCGACGGCGAATGCTGGGACCGAACCCTTGACTGGTTCCTCTACTTCCTACAAGGCCAAGACAACGGCGTGGACAACTGGCCCCCCATCGTGAGCGTGGACGCCTCCGGCGGCGAACCCATGGAACTCAAGGAATGGCCAGAAACCCAAGACCAAGTCTTGTACCTGCGCGCCCCGGACTTCACGGAATTCCCCAGTAACACTTCGTTCGAAGTGGCCCAGCAGTTGGTGTCGAATCCACTGGAAGAACCATCCGTGATTTGGGACACCCTCCCGGCGCCTCGAAACGCCATCCCGCAACAACTCCGGCAAGACCCAACCGGCGTCGTGTTCACCAGTGCCCCCCTGACGGAAACCCAGTTGCTTCTCGGGGCACCCGAAGTGCACTTGGAGGGCAACGTAACCCCCGGTTTCCAAGTGGTCGGCACCCTGTACCACATCAGTGAAGGCATGAGCCGCGTGCTCGGGTACGCCGCTTACGCAGCCATTGAAGAGCAGCACACAGAGGACGTCACGCTTGTGTTCCCATGGATCAAAGCGACCATGGCCCCCGGAGACCAATACCAACTCAAGTTGGCAAGCAACCAACCCGAATTGTACATGCCTCTCTTGGCGGACTACACGGTATCCTTCAACGGCGAAAGCACGATTGTGTTGCCGTTCGTTGCATAGAATCTGCGCGCCAACCCACCCGACGATTCACCAGCGACCCGCGGGGAACTAGCCCGCCGCGTTCCGAGCCGGAGACCTACTCGTCCTTTGGCGGCAAAAGACGCGTGGCGCCAATCAATTCCACGACCAATTTGGGCTCATTGACCTCTTTTTCCCGGTTGAGCCGTTCCATGAACTCCGCGTCCAATTTCTCCACGCGCTTGTTGTCACGGAACTTGGTTTGGTCGTATTCCTTCTTCTTTTTCTCGTACTCCGCTTGCAGCTTGCGTTCCCGGATGCCATTCTCCGTGATGCGGAGCTTGGATTCGATTTCGCCCAAACTGCGGCGCAACTCCGCCTGCTTCGTGGTGTACTCAGACTTGAGCCGCTCGTAGTACTGCTCCAACCGTTGCTCACTGCGGCGCACATCCTCCTTTGCCTCCCGCACCTTCTCGAGGTACGCGGGCGCGATGATGCCGCCTGCTTCGTAGCGCGCGGTTTCCTCGATGGTTTCCCAGTCCCCGGTCAATGGGTGTGGGTTGTGCACCGTGATGGGGTCAGGGACCGTGTTGAGGCCTTCACTGACCTCTAAAACCGTGCCCTTGTCCGTCACAGTGACGGTGACGAACGCTTCCACTTCGCTGCGGATGGTTTCAATGTAGTACCGGTAGTACAGTTGCACCGCGGGTTCGTCCACTTCGGCCGTCCGCACTTGCCCGAGGGGCGCCTCGTGGTTGAGGTATGTGACCAATTTGTTGACGAAGCCTGCGGACAAGCTCAGTAGCTCCACTTTGCCGTCGTGCTCTTCGTACACTTCAGGACTGGTGGTGAATTGGTGTCGGCCGCCAAGCGGACCCCACTGGGCGCGAGGCAAATTCATCACCGTGACACCTTCGCTGCCACCGAGAATGACGTCGGCGGCCTTGGCAAAGCTGCGCACGAAGTTGGCAACTTCGTCGTCCATGTTGACGGCGTCTTCAATTTGCACGTCGTCGTTACTCGTGCTGAGGTCAAATTGTTGGAATACGCTTGCGTCCAACTGCTTGATGTCATCGGCGGCGCGCTTGCTGCGCTCCATGTCCTTGTTGACCTTCTCGAGGCCTTCCTTGACTTCCTCGTCACTGTCCGTGTTGAGGATGATGTCCACGATGCGCTTCTCGATGCCGTGGCCGTCAGTGACGTCGCTGAGGATGAGGTCCATTTCTCCAATGGCAACCTCGAAGAGTTTGATTTTCTCGTACAACACCGCCAGGACGTGGTCTTCAATGGTGTCCGCGATGGCGAGGTTGAGGATGACCACTTGGTCGCTTTCTTGGCCAATGCGGTGCACACGGCCAATGCGTTGCTCCACCCGCATGGGGTTCCAGGGCAAGTCGTAGTTGACCAAGATGTGGCAGAATTGCAGGTTCAAACCTTCACTGCCGCTGTCAGTGGCGAGCAAGATTTGGCAATCGTCGCCGCGGAACTCCTCCAGCGCCGCTTTCCGGCGGCCACTGCTGAGTTGCCCGTGGTACTTGACGTTCGAGATGCCTTCTTGCTTGAGGCGACGGGCCAGCAATTCCTGGGTTTCCCGGAACTGCGTGAAGATGATCATTTTCTCGCCAGTCTTCTGCGCCACTTCCAAGATCAAGTTGACCTTGCTGTTGCGCTTGATGGAGTCGGCGTGGTGTTTGAGGTCCTCCATGGCAAGACGGGTGTCGTGGTCTTGCTGCTTGGCCATCATGTTGCCAAGGGTTTTGCTCCAAAATCATGAGAGCCAAGTGAGATTCGAATTGGCCCTTGTAGTTGCGGATGAACCGCGTGACGGCGCTGTGGAGGTCGTATTCGCCTTTGCTGGCTTCGATGCGGTGGGTTTCCACTTTCCGCTCGGGGAACTTGATGCCGGTGGTTTCGCTGCGGCGGTTGCGAATCAACACTTGTTCCAGGAGTTGCTGCAACCGCTTGGCATGCAGAAGCACCCGGCCCTGGGTGTCCCCAACGTATTCTTCCTCGAAGTTCTGCAACGTCCCGAGCA
>JBMZMP010000001.1:36729-40669 GCA_049619235.1 Thermoplasmatota archaeon | reverse complement strand
GATGGGCGTCGCCGTTAGCATCAACGCGTGGCGCGCTTGCAAGTCGTCGGCGAGGTGGTAGCGCTGCGTGCGCTTGTTCTTGAGGTAGTGCGCTTCGTCAATGATCACCAAGTCCCATTCGCGGCTGATGATGTTGGCGTAGTGCTGGTTGCTTTTTGCGGTGTCAATGCTGGTGACGAGGCGGTCGTGCGCGTCGAATCCCTTGAACTCGGGGTCGTCGTGTTTGAGGAATCGTTCACCGAACTTGTTCCACAATTCTTCCTGCCACTGGGTGGCGAGGGCCGCGGGGGTGAGGATGAGCACCGATTTGGCGCGGCCGCGGGCGATGAGTTCCTTCAGAATGATGCCCGCTTCAATGGTTTTCCCGAGACCCACTTCGTCTGCGAGGATGGCGCGGCCTTGCATTTCGTTCAGGACGCGAATGGCTGCCTTCACTTGGTGGGGCAGGATCTTGATTTTGCGCCCCAGCCATCCGAGGGTGGTGAGCCCTTCGTGTCGCAGCGATTTCAAGTGGTGCGCTTGCAGGTTCAGCAAGTGCATTTGCGTGGCGGCGAATTGCCCTTCTTGCAACAGGGCAGCGACGCCCTGCGGGTCTTCGATGGGGTGCCCTTTGAGGGGGTCGCGTCGTGCGCGTTTGAAGAGGCTGCCGCGGGGCTTTTCGTCCGTCATTCTCGCAGAATTCCCAATGGGGCATTATGGCCGAATCGCCCCTATTGAAAACCATATCGACGAACATTCTCCGGTTTGATAATCTTATTGGAACGGAATCCTTTTGCCAACGGCTCCGCGAGTCACTGTTTTGCCCTCTTTTCAAAGGGCGGGTGCTCATTTAGTTGCAGTTTGTGCCGGAACTGTGAGCATTCGCGCCTTGCTATTTGACTTGGACAACACCCTCATCGATTTCATGCGCATGAAGCGCTTGGCAAGCGACGCGGCGGCCCGTGCCATGGTGCGTGCGGGAGCGGATTTTCCCTTTGATTTGCAAGAATCGGGGGACATTTTGTTCGGCGCGTACTTGGACGACATCGAGGGAGACGGAGTTTTCACGCGTTTTGTTGACGCAAATGATCTTGGCGAGGCGGGCAATCGCAGGGAACGCATCGTGGCTGCGGCGGTGAATGCGTACCTCCGCGTGAAGGTGAACCATTTGGAGCCGTACCCGACGGTTCGACCCACGTTGCTGGAGCTGGCTCGCCGCGGGTTCAAGTTGGGCATTTTGACCGATGCGCCGCGCTTCAAGGCGTACCAGCGCCTAGATGCAGCGGGCTTGACCGATTTTTTCCCCGTCATCGTGACGGGCACGGATTCCGGCACCCAGAAACCGGACCCCGCAGCGTTCCAAGCTGCCCTGGGGGCGCTGGGTGTCACCGCCGCTGAAACCTTGATGGTTGGGGATTGGCCGGAGCGAGACATGGCAGGCGGCAAGAGTGCCGGCTTGCGCACCGCGTGGGCATCCTACGGTAGCACGTGGCCCGAGAAGCCTTCCGAGGCAGACCACGTCCTGCAACGGTTCGCGGACGTGTTGAAAGTGACGTCCCTGTACTAGGCCAGGACCATGTGTTCATTCATCACTTGCCCAAGACGTTCGATGCCGGTGCGGATCTTGTCGTCGGTGGCATGGGTGAAGTTGAGGCGCATGGTGTTGTGGCCAATGTCTGCGTCGGGGAAGAACGGTTTCCCGGGCACGTAGGCCACGTTCTTTTCGACGGCAGCGGGCATCATGGCGACGCAGTCGGTGCCGGGCGTCATTTCCGCCCAGGTGAACATGCCGCCTTGGCTCCGCGTCCAGGAGACCCCTTCCTTGGGGAAGTGTTTCTCCATTTCGGAGAGCATGACGTTGCGCTTGCCACGGTACAAGTCAATGATTTTGGGCAAGTGGTTTTGGATGACGCCGCTTCCGAGCATGTCGGCTGCAATGAATTGCGTGAACGCGTTGGTGCAAAGGTCGACGCTTTGTTTGGCGACGACGAACTTGTTGATGAGGTCCTTGGGGCCGGCGGTCCAGGCGAGCCGGAACCCGGGCATGAGGATCTTGCTGAAGGTGCCAAAGTAGAGCACTTGGCCTTCGCCTTTGTCCATGCTCATGAACGTGGGGACCGCGTCGCCATCGAACCGGAGCTTGCCGTAGGGGTCGTCTTCCACGAGGAGCAAGTCGTGTTCGTGGGCAAGGTCGAGGATTTTGCGCCGGCGGGCTTCAGGGATGACGGTGCCGCTGGGGTTTTGGAACGTGGGGACCGCGTAGAGGAATTTGGGGTGGACGCCTTTTTTGCGGAGTCCAACCAGCACGTCTTCCAGGTTTTCCGGAATGATGCCGTCTCCGTCGCTCATGGCGGCAGCGTACTTGGCGCCGTACACGTTGAAGGCTTGCAGCGCACCGAGGTAGGTGGGGTTGCTTGCGACCACGGTGTCGCCCCGGTCCAGCATGACGCGGCCGAGGAGGTCGAGGCCTTGCTGGGAACCGTTGGTGATGAGGAGTTGGTCCGCATCGATGTTGATGTTGTCTTTGGCGAGGTGTTCCACGAGGGCGTCGCGGAGTTCCGTCACGCCTTCGGTGGTGCTGTATTGGAATGCGCGGCCGGGGTGGTCTCGGAAGACCCGTTGGCTTGCGGCTTCTGTTTCCGCGATGGGGAACGTGGCGGGGTTTGGGAGTCCGCCGGCGAAGCTGATGACCTCGGGGTTCTCGGTCAACTTGAGGAGTTCGCGAATTTCGCTGGCTTTGAGGCCCTTCGCGACGGTGCTGTAAAGCGATGTGAAGTCCATAGGTACAATTTGGGCTATGACCGGTCGCGTAAAAGGAGTGCCTTCTGTTGAGAAGCTGTACAAACGTGTGGAATTCCCGTCCATTTCTGGACATGTTCACGATTTTTTGAACAACAAGGGGGAGAGGGCCGGCGGTGGCCGGGTTCAGCGGGCCATCATGGCGCGGAGCCGGTCGCCGGCGTTTTCGGCGCTGTCGGCGATGCTTCCGATCATGTTGGCGAGCTTGAGGAGGTGGAACACGCCGGTTGCGCCGAGGGTGGCTTCGGCGGCAAACAGTTCTTTGCTGAGGCTGCGGCCGAGCACGTCGGTTTCGTGTTCCAGTTCGTGCACGCGGTGGATGAGTTCCTTCTCTTCCGCTCGTTCGCGGCTGACGAAGCCGGTTTCGAGCACGTCTTTCATGTTCTCCACTGCGGCTTGGTATGCGGCGCCGGTTTCCACCACTTTGGTGAGGAGGGTCTTGAGGCCTTCCTTGACTTCGTCGGTTCCAGTGAATGGCTTCATGGTCATCCAAATGGCGGCGTCTTCGGCGGCGTCGAGGATGCCGTCTTGTTCACTGAGCGCTTGCAGGAACAGGCTTTTGTCCACGGGCATGCGAACGAATCCGGGCAAGTGGTTGCGCACGTTGCTCTTGATTTGGTCCGCTTCGAATTCGAGGGAGCTGACGGTTTGCGCCAGTTCATCAACGGGTTGACCGGTGAGGAATGCGTCGAGCGTGGTTTCGAGGGCGGCGAGGCACTCGGTGACTTTGGCGCTGTGGCTCCATAGGCCCTCGAAGGGGTTCTTGGTGCGGAAGGCGTCAAACAGGGGGGCGCGGAAATGTTTCGTCATTGGTTCACCTGATTATCTTAGAAGACCGTCTTAAAGAAGAGGTAGAGGAGACCGGAGACGAGACCTGCTGCGGGCAGGGTCAAAATCCAGCTGAACACGATGTCGCGGAGAACCTTCAGGTCGATGGCGGCGACGCCACGAGCGAGGCCCACACCAAGCACACTGCCGACGAGGATTTGGCTGGTGCTGACGGGGATTTCCCGGATCGTGGCGAGGATGATGGTTGCGGCGGCGGCGAGTTCTGCGGCGAAGCCACGGCTTGGCGTGATTTCGGAGATTTTCTGGCCGATGGTTTTCATCACTTTGTGGCCCCATGTTGCAAGGCCGATGACGATACCGATGCCACCAAGGG
>JBMZMP010000001.1:0-36719 GCA_049619235.1 Thermoplasmatota archaeon | reverse complement strand
TTGCGACGAAGGCGCCTTCTTGGGCCACGCTGACGATGCCTGCGAGTGGGCCGATGGCGTTTGCCACGTCGTTGGCTCCGTGTGCGAAGGCGACGCTGCCTGCGGTAACCACTTGGAGTGCAATGAATTGCCGTTCGACCACTTTGTAGGTCTCCTTGCCTGGGGCGGCTTCGAGATTGCCTGCGCGTTTGCGGATGATGACTTCAGCCACGAGGGTGACGAGGGCTGCGATGAGGAAGCTGTAGAACCATTGCTCGCCTTCGGTGAGTCCGATGCTCTTGTACCAGTCCACGTTCTTGAGGCCCTTGAGGAGGGTGGCCATGGCGATGATGAGCACGTCGAGGAAGATGAACAGGGGGCGCCATTTGCGGGTGGCTGCGATGGGGTCGGGGTTGTTGAAGATCACCAGTTTGATGAGCCAGAACAGGAGGAAGGCGATGATGCCGCCGAGGAGGGGTGCAAAGAGCCAGCTTGCGACGATGTCGCCGACTTTGTCCCAGGCGACGCCCATGCCGGCGTTGCTCCAGCCGTAGAAGCTGCCGGCTGCAAAGAGACCGGCGCCGATGACACCGCCGACGATGGAGTGGGTGGTGCTGACGGGCATGCCCCAGTAGGTTGCGATGGTGAGCCAGATGGCTGTGCCGAGGAGGGCTGCGAGCATGCCGTAGATGTAGAGTTCGGGGGCGAATTCGAGACCGGGGCCGGCGGTGCTGGGGCCCATGGTTCCGTTTGCAGTCATGTTGCCTTGCACCATGGTGGTGTTGTGGCGCACGAAGGTGGTTTCTGCGTCGAGGATGCCTTTGCGGACGGTTCCTGTGACGCTTCCACCTGCGAGGACGGCTCCTGCGAATTCGAGGACACCGGCAACGATGATGGCTTTCTTGAGTGTGAGCGCGCCGCTTCCGACGCTGGTTCCCATGGCGTTTGCGACGTCGTTTGCACCGATGGTCCAGGCCATGTAGAGGCCGAAGGCACCGGCGAGGACAATGATGGTTTCTACGCTTAGAAATCCAAAGTCTAGCATCTATTGAGAGCCGAGCCAGTTTCCAGTAAGACCCTGCCCACTATAGAATATAGCTTCTATAGAGATTTGGGGGTTTGCTGGCTGGGGCGCCTCAATCGATGAAGATCCGGGTGCCAGTTGCCGCGTAATGTTGCTTTTCCGCCATCTTGCAGACGTTGTCACCACAGCGCTCCAGGTACCGCGCCACCATCATGTAATGGGTGCAGCGCTCAATGTTCACCTTAGATTCATCCATGTACGACAAGCACTGGCGCCACACGCCGTAGCGCAACGCATCCACGTCATCCTCCAAGGACTTCAATGCCGCCACGTCGGGAACCGAGTGCGCCTTGAACGCGCCAACGACCAATTCCACCATGGCAAGCACCTTGTCGCTCATTTCGCGCAGGTCCACCATTTTGGCCACGTGTTCCAAGTCCGCCGGCCACGCAGCGGTTGCCTTCGCGATGTCGTAGCCGTAGCGCCCAATGCGGTTGATGTACGTAATCAATTTCAGCGCGGCCCCCACGCGGCGGAGGTCCCCCGCAAGTGGGCTTTGGAGTGCAAGGAAGCTCAGCAAGCCGGTTTCGATTTGCTCATCCAGTTCTGCCAAACGGTCCGCCCGGTCGATCACCGCTGCGGCCATGTCCCGGTCCAATTGCTCCAAAGAACGAGTGCCTTCGGAGAGCATGTCCGTTGCAAGCTTGGCCATTTCCAAGACTTGGTTTTCCAATGTTTCCAGTTCGGAAACCATTCCTTGCCTGCTCATGGGATCAACGTTGGGAGTTTCCATTGGCCGAGCTTTCGGGCAACGCCCGTGTTCACGTCCACGTTCTCAATCAGCAAGTCATCGCCGTCGATTTGGATGTGGTTGAAGGATTGGCCGCAGTTGGTTTTCTTGGAACAGAAGGTGCCCGTGGTGCTGATGACGGTGTCGTTGACGCGCCATGCCCATGGTTGGTGCTTGTGCCCTGTGAAGACCAGAGGCACTTTGCATTCGTCCAATGCCAGCAACAAGTCGCCGGAGTCCAGGAGGATGTTGCGTTCTCGACCCGTGAAGGGGACGGGGATGACGTGGTGGTGCAGTGCCACCAGCGCTGGTTTTCCGTTTGCTTGCTTGCGGAACCAGGCCATTTGTTCGCGACCCACGTGACCTTCATTCACATCTGGTTCTGCGCTGTCGAGTCCAACAAATTGGAATTCCCCCATCGGCTTGGCGTAGTACCGTTCGCCGCCGAGGAGCTCTTCGATGAAGATGCGCCATCCTTCCCGCATGGCGTCGTGGTTGCCCATGACGCAGGAGACGGGGGCTGCAAATCGTTGCAGCAGGGGCAATGTTTTTTCGTATTCCGCCGGGAGCCCGTGGTCGGTCAAGTCGCCGGTGAAGATGACTTGGTCCACGTTGAGGTCGTTTACGAGTTTCAGGCCTTTTTCGAAAGCTTGTTCGTCGAACCAACTGCCGCTGGCATGGAAGTCGCTTACGTGTGCTATGTTCATTTTCATGAGTGTGAGTGGGTGGCAGTGGATTTAGCCGAACCTGCCGGTGATGTATTGTTCTGTCAGTTCCTCTTGTGGGTTTTCGAAGAGTCGTTTGGTTGCACCTGCTTCGACCAGTTCTCCCTTGTAGAAGAACGCGGTTTTGTCACTGACACGAGCCGCTTGGCTCATGGAGTGGGTGACGATGACGATGGTGACTTCTTTTTTGAGTTCCAAGATGAGGTCTTCGATTTTCTGGGTGGCGACGGGGTCGAGGGCGCTGCATGGTTCGTCCATGAGGAGGATTTCCGGTTTCACGGCGAGTGCTCGTGCAATGCAGAGCCGTTGCTGTTGGCCGCCACTGAGGCCGGTGCCGGGTTCTTGCAGGCGGTCTTTGACTTCGTCCCAAAGATGTGCTTTTTCAAGCGCCCATTGCACCCGTTCGGCCAGTTCTTCTTTGCTCAATTGTTCGTGCAACTTGATGCCGAAGGCGATGTTGTCGAAGATGCTCTTGGGGAAGGGGTTGGGTTTCTGGAACACCATACCCACGTGGTGGCGGACGGCGACGGGGTCGACGGAGGCTTCGTACAAGTCTTCCCCGTTCAAGGCGATGGTGCCGGTGAGCTTGGTGCCTGGGATGAGGTCGTTCATGCGGTTGAGGCACCGTAGCAGCGTGGATTTTCCGCAGCCGCTTGGGCCAATGAACGCGGTGACTTGGTTGGCGGGGATGTCGAGTTGGATGTCCCACAGGGCTTGGTTGTCGCCGTAGTGGAAGTCGAGGTTGTTGATTTGGAGTACGTTCATGGTTACCACTTGATTTTGGATGCGAGTCGTTGCCGCAGGATGATGGCTGTGAGGTTGAGGCTAAGGGTGACGATGAGGAGGATGACGATGGCGCCAGCGCCGGTTGCTTTGTCCACTTCGTGCGCGCCTAGGATGAGTTTGTAGGCCCGGGTCTGCAAGGCGGCCCCGGGTTCCAGCAAACCATACTGGATGAGTGCGCGGTAGGATCCGGCCCCTAGCAAGAGGAGCGGAGCGGTTTCCCCGGCGGCTCGTGCGAGGGCGACGATTTGGCCGGTGAGGATGTTGGGCATGGCGTAGGGGACCACGTGGCTCTTGATGGTCTGCCAGCGGTTGGCGCCGAGGGCGAGGCTTGCGTGTCGGACTTCCTTTGGAATGGTCTTGAGGGCTTCTTCGGTGCTGACGATGAGGATTGGCAACACGAGGATGCCAAGTGTCAATCCGGAGGCGAGCGGGTTCTTTCCGAGGGAAAGGAACCGAACGAAAATGGCAAGCCCAAGGAGACCCCAGACAATGCTTGGGACTGCGGCGAGGTTGCTCACGGCGGTTCGGATCGCGTTGGTGACCTTTCCGGGCCTTGCGTATTCGTGTAGGTAGATGCCTGCCATCAAGGAGATGGGGACCGCGAAGACCATGGTAACGGCGAGCATGATGACGCTGTACATGATGGAGTCGAAGACGCCGGTGGCGAGATCGTTGGCGTTGTCCGTGGTGGCGTTGAACGGTTGGCTTTGCGGGGAGTATTCCGTGGTCCAGAAGCTTGCGTCGAAGGCGACGGTGCCTGCACCGATGACTCGCCACAGGATGAGGACGAGGATGGCGACGATGCTCCAGCTCATGGCAGTCATGAGCGTTTTTGCCACGCGTTCTCGGCGGTGCCGGCGGTGCAGTTGCGGGGAGGGTTTGAGGTTCATTCTTCCTCCCTGAATTTCTTGACGATTCGTTGCGCGATGAGGTTCATGACCAGCGTGAGCAGGAACAGCACCAACCCGACCATGAACAGGCTGCTGTAGGCGGGGCCGTCGTGGGCGATGTCGTTGGCTGCTGTGTTGGCGATGGCGCTGGTTGCAGTGAGTGCACCTGCGAATGGGTTGAAGTTGACGTATTGGGCTGTTCCGGCTGCCATGGTCACGGCCATGGTTTCGCCGATGGCGCGGGCCACGGCGAGGACGACGCTTGCGGTGATGCCGCTGATGGCGGCTGGGAAGACCACTTTGCGAGTGGTTTCCCATTTGGTGGCGCCGAGGCCCATGCTGGCTTCTTTGAGGTGCTTGGGCACGGCCCGGATGGCGTCTTCGCTGAAGGTGACGATGATGGGGAGGATCATGATGGCGACTGCGATGATGGCGCTGAGCATGTTGTATTGCTCGGCGCTGTTGCCGCCGCTTAGGTAGTAGAGGGCGTCGCCGGGTTCGGTGATGCTGCGGATCCAGGGGTTGATGACTTGGAAGGCGAAGAATCCCATGACGATGCTTGGGATGCCGGTGAGAATTTCGAGGGTGGGTTTGACGATGGCGCGGACGCGGGGTTGTGCGTACTCGGCGAGGTAGATGGCGCCGGCGAGACCGAAGGGCACGGCGAGGATGGGCGCTCCAATGGCGACCATGAGTGTGCCGCTGAGGGGGGCCATGATGCCGTATGCGTTGCTGCTTTCGGTGCTGGTGACGATCCAGCGGTTTCCGGTTAGGAACTCGCTGAAGCTGGTTTCGGTGAGGAAGACGAGGCTGTTTCCAAGTAGCAGCCAGAGGATGAGTCCCACGATTCCGAAGACGCTGTATGCGGCCGTCCGGAAGCTGATGGCGGCGAGTCGGTCCTTGGTTCGGACGCCTCGCGCGGTGGGTTGCAGTCGGTTCACATGGTGGGGGTATGCGTGGGAAGGATAGGGTTTGGCGATAGAGTCTATAGAGAATATTGCGTCAGGGTTCCTTCGCATGGATTCGCAATAGACAACCAAAAGCAACCACCAGCCCCAACGGAGCGGCTGGAGAGACAGCACGCAAAACAAACAGGATGCAAAAACGGAAGAATTTGGAAGAGGGAGAAGAAGGACAGGGAAAAGAAAGAGAGGGAGAGGACGGGGACCGGGGCCGCAGGGATGTTCTGTCCGAAGCGGCCGTCCTTCCCTGGCGCCCTAGGCGTAGCGTTCCAGTTGTTCCCGCATCTCAGTCAAGGTGGGACCATCCAAGGGGATGAAGCCAGCACCAACCATCAAGGACTCGGCTTGACCTTCGTTGAGGGCGTAGGCGAAGTACTCCACCACGGGGGCGCTGAGTTCGCTGCTGGTGACCATGTAGAGGTAGCGACCAAGCGGGCTGTAGGCACCGCTGACCACGTTGGCGATGCTTGGGGAGACACCACCAATGTTCACTGCATCGAGGGTTGCACGGTTGGAGTCGTAGTAGCTGAAGCCGAAGAAGGCAATCGCGTTGTCGTTGTCCTTCACGCAGTTGACGATTTGTTCGTCGTTTGCGCTTTGCAAGTGGGTGGCGCCGCTTGCGACTTGTTGCTCGGTCTTGTAGTTGAATTCGTGGTCTTCGAGCACTTCTTCGAGGAAGTAGTCGTAGGTGCCGCTGCCGGCGTCAGGGAAGCAGAGGCTGATGGCCGTGGATGGGAAGCCTGCGTCCACTTGGTCCCAGTGCGTGACTTCTGGGTTGCCAAAGATATCTGCGAGTTGATCCACAGTCAAGTCGTCCACGAAACTACCTTTCGAGGTGACGACGGAAAGGGCGTCGAGGGCCACTTTCCAGACGAGGGGCGTGATGCCGTTTTGGGCGCACAGTTCCTTTTCGGACGTCTTCATGGCGCGGCTCATGTCACCGATGGTCAATTCACCGGTGCAGATGCCTTTGCCGCCGTGGCCGGAGCCACCGCCATCCACGATGACGTCGAGGCCTTGGGCTGCGACTTCGTTGGCCCATACTTTGGCAAGGGGTTCCACGGTGCTGCTGCCTTCTTGGATGATGGTTTCTGAGCTGACGCAACCAGAGATTGCGAGCGCACAGAGGCTGGCGACTGTGAGTAGGAGCTTGGTGTTCATGTTGCTCAAACGCCCACGATTGGTTGCCAAGTTTAGCAAAATCCCCTTGTTTCTATAGAGAAGATTGAGAACTATGCCTGGTTGGGTGCCCAGAGCACTTCTTCGTGCCCCAACTGCGCCGCAGCCCAGCGCGCCCAAACAAAGAACGCATCGGACAGGCGGTTCAGGTAGGCCACCTCCAAGTCGTAGTGGCCATCATTCATGGCAACGGCCAGCCGCTCCGCCCGTCGGCACACGGTGCGTGCCAGGTGCAGCAACGCATTGAGTCGACTTCCACCTGCAAGCACGAAACTGGTGAGGGCGGGCAAGCCATCGTTTGCTGCATCCATCCAATGTTCCAGGTTGTCAATGTCCGCTTGCCGAACCGCAGGTTGCTTGGGCCCGCGGTCGCCAGGCAAGGTGGCGAGGATGCTGCCCGTGTTGAACAGTGCATGTTGGACGCGGGTGAGGTGTGCATCCAGTTGGGCGGTTTCGGATCCGAGTTCGGCCCGGATGAGGCCAACGATGGCACCCAATTCATCCACGGTTCCATATGCGTCGATGCGTGCGTCCGTCTTGGAGACCCGTTGTCCGCCAACGAGGCTGGTTTCGCCTTTGTCGCCGCCCCGCGTGTACACTTTCCAGATGCCAATGTCGGGGTCTTGGAAATCGTCGGCCACAAGGCGCCATTGCAGTTTGCCTATTTACTCAATGGCAACCAGCACGGAGGTCTTGATGGCCGGCAGGCGCAGGAGGGTCGCTTGCAGTTCCCGCACGGTTTCCGCAGGGCCGCCGACAATGAGCACGTCCATGCAGAGGGTGGGGTCGCAGTGGGTGTGCATCATGCTGAGGACCACGTCATGGAACTGGTGGCGCACGTCGCTGATGCGGTTTTCGTGCCCGTGCTTGTATGAAAGTGTGATGCTGCCGTGCAGGTGGCCTTCGGATTCGGTGGTTTGCTGCAGGTGTTCCCGTGCTGCGGCGCGAAGCCATTCGCTGCGGCCTTTGAAGTTGCGCCGTTGGATGTCTTCATCCATGGATGCGACGAGTTCGTCTGGGAGGCTGACACTGACCACGGCCATGCTGTGCCATCTTGGTCTGAATGAAAAGCCTCTTCATGTTCGCATGAATGTTGGTTCATATGGATGGCTTGTCCCTGATCCATTTGATGACGGAACCCACCAAGCGAGCCATTTTGACGCGGCTGCTGCAAGGAGGTGCAACCGTCTCCGACCTCGTAGCCTACACAAAGGTGGAACAATCCAACGTGAGCCACCAATTGCGGAAGTTGAAGGAGCAGGGGATTGTGCGCAGCCGTCCCATGGGCCGTTCGCGCCGCTACAGCATTGCCGACCCCCACTTGGCCCTCCTGTTGGCAGAGCTTGGTCAAGTGGGAACGCGCTTAGGCCACATCACCGAAGCAACGCGGGCCGGGCAGCCATACCAGCCACCTGCAACCCGCACACCCCCACAATAATCTATAGAGAAACTATACGAAGACATGATGTCTACCTGCCCATCGTGGCAAACGTGGAACTACGGAAAATCCAGGTGACGGGCGGAAGCACGCACGTGATCAGCCTGCCAAAAAAATGGATCGACCGAAGCGGCCTCACGCGCAGCGACAACCTTGCCATCCACGAGGAAAGCGACGGCAGCCTCCTCATCGTCCCCCACGCAGACATGCGCCCGCGCAAACGCCGCGTCGAAATCAAACTCAAAGACGCCGGCCCCGAAGCCATCACGCGTCAACTCATTGGGGCCTACCTCGCCGGTGCCGACGAAATCCACATCTCCCGCGAAGGCCGCCTTGACGCCGCACAACGCAGCACCATCCGCAACGCCATCCGCGACCTCGTTGGCGTGGAAATCCTTGAAGAAAACAGCGAATCGGTCACCTTGCAAGACCTCGTCGGTGCCAGTGAAATGGACCTGCGAAAAACCGTCACGCGCATGCACCGCATCGCCCGCATCATGTTCGACGACGCCATCGAAGCCATGCAAACCATGGACCACGACCTCGCCGAAGACGTCACCAGCCGCGACGACGAACTGGACCGCCTCGAATGGCACGTGAGCAAACAAATGCACGCGCTTCTCGAACAGCCCCGCCTCGCAGCACGCCTCGCCATTCGACCCGCCGAAGCGCTCAACTTCTTCCTCGTCGCCCGCACCCTGGAACGCATGGGAGACCACGCCAGCAAAATCTGCAAGAACGTGCGGGAAATGGAATCCCTCCCCGAAGACGTGCGAAACAGCATCCTCGAACAAGTGGCCCGCGTCCGAACCGTCTGGGACGAAGGCTTCACCGGATTGAAGCGAACCGACTTCGACCAAAGCAGCCAAGCCGTGGATCTCGGCAAACAAGGCGGTGGCTGGAGGGCAACGTTCAGCAAGCTCACCAATGATTTGCAGGCAGAGGTCGTGGGGCCACTCACACTCATTGCCGACTCCGTGGACCGCGTCCGCTCCTACGCCATCGACATCGCGGAAACCGCCATGAACCACACGTTCCTGGCAGACTGAACCGCTCGCCATGGGCCGGCATGGAGCCTAGAACAACTGCAACGAACTGACCCATTTGAGTCAATTTGGGGCGGCTGGGTCAATCAGTCACAGAACTCCTAAGAAGGAAGCCCGGAAGCTTCCGCCCAATGATCAACGCATCCGTCGTTGGTGCCCGCGGGTACCTTGGACGCGAATTGGTACGCTTGCTCCACGACCACCCCCACGTCAACAACGTGACCCCCATCGCAACCAGCGACCATGGCACCCCCTACGAAGACCACGTAAGCGGCTTCGAAAACAGCGGCCTCACCGTGGCCCCCCCAGAGAAAATGGCCGCATCCGACGTACTTTTCCTCGCAACCCCCGGTGGCGTCGCAAGAGACATCGCACGCAAGGCCCGAGACGACCAAACCATCATTGATTTGAGCCGCGACCACCGCTTGGAAGCCCTCAACGGCGACAAATGGACCTACGGGCTTGCCGATTGGAAGCCAGTCTCCAAAGGCACCAAACGCATTGCAAACCCCGGTTGTTACCCCACCGCCGCAGCACTTGCCATCGCACCCGCCCTGCAGGCAGGCCTCGTCGAGAACCAAACCATCATCGTGGATGGCAAAAGCGGCGTCAGCGGCGCCGGCATCAAACCACAATCACATCTGCACTACCCCGAAATGAACGAAAACACCACCGCCTACAAAGTCACAGGCCACGACCACACCGAAGAAATGGCAGCCTTCGCAGGCGGATTCGGACGCAAACAATCCATCCGGTTCACCCCCCATTTGGTGCCCCAGACCCGCGGCCTCCTCGACACCGTGTACATCCCAAGCAGCCAGCTCGAAGACGCCAAGTTAGTGTACGAAACCGCGTACAAGCACAACCAATTCGTCCACGTCAAAGCAGAAGCCAGCACGGGAGCGGTCCGTGGGTCGAACCACGCACACATCGCCGTGGACGCGGACAAAAAGAACAACCTCCTCGTGGTTCGAGCCGCCATCGACAACCTGCAAAAAGGAGGCAGTGGCACAGCCGTGCAAAACATGAACGACGCGCTGGGTTGGGAAAGCGGAACCGGCCTCGGAGGCAACCCATGAGCCCAATGCTCCTACACCAGCCCATTCTGCTCGCTCGCGGATTCAAAAGCGCCGGCGTCCACTGCGGCATCAAGAACGAACGGCCAGATTTGGCAGTCATTTACTCCGAGTCCCCAGCCAACGCTGCCGCCGTGTACACGCAAAACGCGTTCCAAGCCGCACCCATCCACATCACCAAACAACACCTAGGAAACGGCGTGGCGCAAGCCATGGTCATCAACTCCGGCAACGCAAACGCGTGCACCGGCCGAACCGGCCTCCGCGATGCCATCTCCATGGCCAACCAAACCGGCGATGCCCTCGGCATCCGACCCGAGGACGTCATCGTCTCCAGCACAGGCGTGATTGGCGAACCACTCGAAATGGACTGCATCAGTCGCGGCATCAATGAAGCAACCAAACAACTCCACGAAGGCGGCGGTGCCTCCGTCGCACAAGCCATCTTGACCACCGACAGCGGCATCAAACACGCCCACGCCGAATTGACCGGCGGCGCCCAACTCTCCGGCATCGCAAAGGGTTCCGGAATGGTGCATCCAAACATGGCAACCATGCTGGGACTCATCGTCACCGATGTGGCAATCCCCGCGCCGGTTCTGCAACAAGACCTCACCCACGCAATCCAAGCTTCGTTCAACCAAATCAGCATCGACGGTTCCGAATCCACGAACGACATGGTGGCCATCATGGCCAATGGAGCAAGCGGCCAACACATCCGCGTCGCAAGCCCCGAGCACGAAGAATTCCGAGAAGAGCTGCTTCGCATGTGCACGGACTTGGCACGACAAATTGCCGCCGACGGCGAAGGCGCCACCCGCCTCATGGAAGTGAGCGTCCGCGGCGCCCCCAACGACCAGATTGCCCGTTCCGTTTCTCGCGCCGTTGCCAGGGACAACCTCGTCAAGGCTGCCCTTCACGGAGGCGACCCGAATTGGGGACGGATCCTAGCAGCAGCAGGCGCCGCATGGCGAGAGCTGGATGTGGACAAGGTCCAATTGGAATGCAAAAGCGCCCGTGGCGAAGCCTGGCTTTTCAAAGGCGGCGCCCCCCTCGAGCGCCCAGACCACTTGTTGGACGAGAGCGAGATTTCATTCATTCTGGACCTTGACTCCGGCTCTGCTGAGGCGACAGCCTGGGGAAGTGACCTCAGTCCAGAGTACGTCGCATTCAACAGCGAGGGGCGAACATGAAAATCATCAAGCTCGGCGGAGCCATTTGCCACCAACCCGAAACCATCGCCAAGCTCGCCACGGCATGGCATCAGCGGTCCGAACCCTGGGCCTTGATTCATGGCGGAGGCCCCCAACTCACGGAAGCACTCGAAGCAGAAGGCCCGCCCATTCGCGTGGGAGGCCTGCGACGAACCACCGAACAAGGCGCAGAGATTGTGCGTGCAGCCATGGACCAAGTGGGGCAAACACTCACACAACTCCTGCAAGAAGCCGGGGTTCCAGCCAAGCACGTCCCGGCCACCGAATGCCTGTTTCCAGCCGCGCGCAAAGAACAACCCGTTGGCCTTGGGCGCGTGGGCACCGCGAACGGATTCGAAGCTCACCGCGTACAGGTTTCAGATGATTCACTCCTCGTGATTACGCCCGTCGGGTGGGACGCAAACGGCCCACTCAACCTCAATGCGGACGAAGGAGCCTGCGTGGCCGCAAGTGCCCTAGGTGCCGCAGAGCTGGTCCTGGCCACGGACGTCCCCGGCGTGCTCGTGGAAGGCAAGCCCATTCCCCATTTGACGTGGGACGACGCTCGCGGTTTGCAAGCCCAGGGAGTCATCCAAGGCGGCATGATTCAGAAAACCGAAAACGCAGCAGAAGCCCTCCGTTGCGGCGTGCAACGAGTCACCATTGGCCCCGTCTCGGCGGCATGGAGCCGCGAAGCCCCCCGAACCGAAATGCTCCCCGCGGTGACCGCATGAACCATTGGACGGACGTCATGGTGGCAAACTACCCCACCCCAACCTTGCAACTCGTAGAAGGCCGCGGGGCACTGGTGAAAGGCAACGATGGAAAGCAATACTTGGACCTCATTGGCGGCATCGCAGTCCAAACACTCGGGCACAGCCACCCGGCGGTGGTGGAAGCCGCAACCAAGCAAATGGAAACCCTGCAACACACAAGCAACCTCTACGCACACGAGCCAGGCCTCACCCTGGCAACCATGCTACAAGCACGAACGTACGGATACCACGTTCTCTTTGTCAACAGTGGCACCGAAGCCAACGAAGCGGCCCTAAAAGTGGTCCGCGCCCGGTGCCAAGACAACCCGGAATCCGTGGTGCTTGCCTTTGGCGGCAGTTTCCATGGACGAACCGCGGGCTCCCTTGCCCTCACGGGTCAAGCAAAGCACAAACACGGGTTTGGCCCATTGCCCGACCAGATTGTGCACGTCCCATTCAACGACGTGGACGCTCTCGAGGAAATGCTACGTGCCCACGACGTTGGAGCCATTTTCTTTGAACCAATTCAAGGCGAAGGGGGCGTCATCCCCATGACGGAAGCCATGGCCACGGCCTTGCAAAATGCCCAAACACAGGGAACGTTGCTCGTTGCCGACGAAGTGCAAACCGGCATCGGCCGCACCGGCAGCTTCTGGGCACACCAAGTTCATGGATTGCAACCAGACATCATCACGAGCGCCAAAGCTCTCGGCGCCGGGTTGCCCCTGGGCGCTTGCCTCATGAGACCGGAACTTGCAGAGGGCTTTGGCCCCGGGAGCCACGGCTGCACTTTCGGGGGAAACCCCGTCGCAGCAGCAGCCAGCATCGCCATGCTGCAAGAATTGGAGACCCAGCGATTGGTGCCTCGAGTCGCAAAGCTAGGAACACGCATCCAAGAAACACTCGCATCTGAAGGTGTTTCGTTTCGCGGGGCAGGGCTCCTTTGGGCCATCGATCACGACGACCCAGGCGAAGCCCAATCGGTCCTTGAAAACAAGGGCATCCTCGTCGGCTCCGCGGGCAAGGCCCTTCGCATCTCACCCGCGTTCACCGTGAACGAGACGGAATTGCTTGAAGCGGTGTCCACGATTTGTGAAGTGATCAAGACTCCGTGACGATCTGAAGCGCCGCAAGCGCCTCCGGCAAATCCGACTCCTCAATCAAGAAAACGTGGTCCCGCCTACAGGTGGATAGATCGACGATGCGGATGCCCCGGCGGGCCAAATTGCTACTCACGTGGGCGATGAACCCCGGCACATCCGCCAATGGGTCCGGTGTTTGCACGTTGATCTCTGCAAGGCCAGCCTGTCGTTCAAAGGGCGGGTTTCGGCCAGCCATTTGGACAAGATCATCCAGAACTGCCTCTTCTCCCACAACCAACAACGCCTCCCATCCGTGGTACAAGTGCACCCGCTCATGGCCGGGGAGCGCCGCAATCTTGTTGGCCAGTTCACCCAACCAAACCCAGTCCGGGTGGAACGACAACGTGCCCACCCCAGTTCGCACTTCGAGCCTGCTTTCGGCAAGATGCGCGTTGACCAGTGACGCGTCCGTTGGATCTGACAATTCTTTGCGAATGCGTCGCAAGGCGCTCAAGACCGCATCCGGGTGGTCAATGGATTCTTCTTCACAGATGCGCCGCCGAAGTGCGGAGAGGTTCGCCAAGTCCATGGCAAGGCAGTCTCGGACCACCGCGTGGCTTGCCACGTAGTCCCGCACCCGCGCCGTGACCGAATCCGACCGCGCGACCAGGCTCATCCAGGCGTCGCCTCCCCTTTCACGATGCGGGGAATTTCCACGCTCAACCGGGCCATCATTTCGTACGTCATGCTGCCGCTGAAGTCGGCGAAGCTGCTGACGCCGATTTCCCGGTTGCCTGAGTTGCCGATGAGGACCACTTCGTCGCCGGGGGAAATGTCTGGAATGTGGCTCACGTGCACTTGCATCATGTTCATGTTCACGGGGCCGACGATGCTGGCTCGGCGACCATCAATGAGGACGTGGCCTCGATTTGAGAGGTCCCTTGCGAGCCCATCCACGTAGCCAACTGGCACCACGGCGACCTTGGTGTCGCCTTCCGCTTCGAAGCTGCCGCCGTAACCGACCATGTCTCCGTCCCGGACGTCGTGAACGGACATCACCACGCTCTTCCAGCTCATGACGCGTTTCAACGTGAACTTCTTCTCTCGTTGCTCGCGCACCTGGGTGCTTGGCCAGTGCCCGTAGCAAGCGATGCCGGTGCGAACCAAGTCGTAGCGACTCGCTTCATCAAGGATTGCAGAAGCACTGCTGGACAAGTGGGCTTCCACTTCGAGCCCCGCGTCGCGGAGTTGCCCGACGAATGCTTCGAAGCGTTCCCGTTGCTTGGAGAGCCTTGGTAGGTTGGCGCGGTCCTCGGCGCCGGCCAAGTGGGTGCAGACGCCTTGCAGTTCCAGGTTGGGGTGCGCGTGGATGCGTTCTGCCAGCTCAAAGGCATCCTGCAAAGGGACGCCCGTTCGGTTCATTCCGGTCTCCACTTCCAAATGGACCCTCCCAACGGCGTTTGTCGCTTCCGCGTGCGCTGCGAACTTGGCAACGTCCTCCGGGTCGTTCACCCAGAACTCGGCGTTCCGGCCAAGCAGCCAGGGCACGTCGGCATCGTGGGTGTACCCCATGACCATGAGCCGGCTTTGGCCGTCGCTGGCCCGGTAAAAACCGGCCGCTTCACGGGCGCTAAAGACGGCAAAAAGCCGCTGCCCCGCCGCTTCTGCCATTTCGACCATGGGGCTGTAGCCGTGGCCGTACGCGTTGGCTTTTACCACCATGCAAAGGGCCGCGGGGGCCATTTCTTCGCGCAGGACCGAGAGGTTGTGCCGGAGTGCCGACGCATCCAGTTCAATCCAGGAGCCACATGCCTGCACCGAGGCTTCCATGTTGGGGCTCATTGGGCCAACTCCCACCAAAATTGCACGCCCCGTTCCAGCAAGGCATCCGGGAAGTCGTAGGTCGGGGCGTGCAGCGCGGGCTGTGATACCCCTGCGCCAAGGAGCACCAACGCGCCGGGCCACTTGGAAGTGAAATGGCCAAAGTCCTCGGACCAAGGAGCGGTTTGTGGCGCAATCACTTCGCAGCCGGCGCGCTTGGCTGCATCACGAGCAAGTGCCACGGCCGTGGAATCGTTCCTGGTGGCCGGGAAAGGTTCAATTTGGGTCCATTGCAGCGTCAAGCCGCAGCCTTCGGCGAGGCCTTTTGCGTGCTGAACGAGGCCCTCCCTGAGCGTCTGCACGGCGGCATCGGAGCCTGCGCGGAGCGTCACAAACAATTGCCCTTCGCCGGGGCTGGTTCCGTATCGTTCGCCACCCGATTGCATGCCCACCACGGTCGCAAGTGCCCCCTCGTCAAAGGGCAACACTTGGTTCGGGAGCCCCTGGGCAAAAAGTGCAAGGCTCGCAACGGCGGCAACCGGGGAGCGCCCGGCAAACGGTTCCGCCGCGTGGCTTGAGGCGCCGGTGAAGTCCAATCGGAGCCCTTCACTGGCAACCGCAGCCGTCCCGTCCGCGACGGAAACAGCACCCAAGGGCAGTCCGGGCAAGTTGTGAATGGCGAAGCAATGCTTTACGGGTAAGTTTGCAACCGACGCGTCCGCGAGGCAAGCGAGGGCCCCTTCACCGGTTTCCTCTGCCGGCTGAAACAATCCAAACGCGGAACCACCATCTACGGCCATCTTCGAAAGCGCTCCGGCCAGCATGGCCATGTGGCCGTCGTGTCCGCAGGCATGATGCGCATTCTCAGCGGCATAGGAAACCCCCGTGGCTTCGGCAAGGGGCAGGGCATCCAGGTCGGCGCGGAACAAGCGATTGGGTTCCCCCACTTTTGCAAGAAAACCCTCGCCACCGATGCCGGTTTCGACCACGTCCACGCCGCGCGCCGACAGCCACGCCTGCAAATGGGCCGACGTTGCCGCCTCGTTTCCAGAGGTTTCCGCCAACCGGTGCAATTCGTGCCGAAGGGCAACCACGTCGTTCATACCGGCTCATTTCGGTCATCTGCCTTAGTATGCTTGGCTTCCGGCCCGCCTCCCGTTCGTTGCGGAGCCTTTATCGCCCAATCTCATCTGTTGGAAACTGGATGGAATCGCACGCATTGGAGGCAGCCTAATGGCACTCGCTGACCTCTTCGGAAAGAGCCTGGGCAAGTTGCTCAAAGGCGTCTTTGGCAAGAAACACGCCCGCGTGGGCATTTACGGCCCTCCAAACGCCGGCAAAACCACGCTTGCAAACCGCATCGCCCGCGACTTCACGGGTGAAACCGTCGGAAGCGCCAGTCCCATCGCGCACGAAACCCGCCGCGTCCGCAAGAAGCAAGACATTGACCTCAAAGCAGGCAATGCCAAGCTCCACATGGACATCATCGACACCCCCGGCGTCGCCACGCAAATTGACTTCCACGAATTCGTCGAAGACCACGGCATGGACGAAGCCGAAGCACGCCGCCGCGCCAAGGAAGCCACGGAGGGCGTCATCGAAGCCATTCGCTGGCTCGAAGAAGTGGACGGCGTCCTGCTCGTCATGGACGCAGCAGAGGACCCCTTCAACCAAGTGAACATCACCATCCTTGGAAACTTGGAAGCCCGCAAGCTCCCCGTCATCATCGTTGCCAACAAAGTGGACCTCCCCGAGGCATCCCCGGCAACCATCAAGACCGCGTTCCCACAGCACCCCGTCGTGCCAGTGAGCGCCGGCGAAGGCTCGAACATGGACGCCCTCTACGAGGTCATGGCAAAACACTTCAGGTGAAACCATGGGACAAAAGAGTCAAACCAAGAAAAGCTTCCCAAAGATTCACCTCATCTCCATGGAGAAAATGGAATCCATGGCGGGAACCGAGAAAATTGCCTTCATCTTGAAGGAAGTCACGAAGGGCAAAATCCTGATCCTCGAACGGGGCCTCACGCCCCAGGAAGAAGCGGACCTCATCGCGGAAACCATGCGGGTCATTGACCAAGACAGCTTCATCGGCATCGAATTGCAATCCTACGGCATGGAAGAAGGCAAAAACTTCCTCCAACGCGCCGTCATGGGCAGCCGCCCACGCATGGCCGTCATCGGCCCCGCAGACCTCCTCAAACTGGTCAGCAAAGACGACGAAAAGATTGTCACAAAACTGGTGGGCAAGTAAATGCCGCGTCAAGGAGACACGGACGCGAAGCGTGCTTTTCTCCAGGCAACCGCAGGTTGTCGGATGATGAGGTGCGATGCGTCGCGGAGTGATGCATAGTGCCTCATCAGTGCTTGTCTTGTGGATTTTCCTTTGAAGAAGGCAGCAGCGCGCTCCTGAGCGGCTGCCCCGAATGCAAGGGAACCCGGTTCTTTTACAGCGCCACGGAAGTGAGCCAGGAAGAACGGGAACGCATCCAAGGCCAAGCACAAAACGACCTCCGCAAAGTGGTCGCAGACCTCCTGCAAAACACGGCACCCGAAACAGCGAAGGAACTGGAAGCGGACGGCGACGGATGGGCGGAATTGAAGCCCAAGGACTTGCGCAAAATCATGAAGCAAGTCCAACAAGAACAAAAGTCCCGCGGACCCCGCATCGAAGACGAGCCCGTGAACAGCCCCGCCCGCATTGAAGCCGCAAGGCGCGCCCGGGAAGCCATCTTGTCCGAAACGGAAATGGACGACAAGCCCGACACTGTGACCATTGGGGAAACCGGCGAGTACGACATCGACGTGAAGGGGCTCCTTGAGAAGAACCCCATCGTCGTTCACAAAGACGGGGCGTACCTCATTCACTTGCCGAGCTTATTCGGAAAATAGGCCGCAAGCACGATTGCTACGCAATCCCGCAATCAACGGCGTTCTAATTGCCAGTGAAATCCGGCTTCCGCTTGGAAAGGAACGCTTCCATTCCTTCCTTTTGATCCTCAGTGGTGAAGATGTCGCCGAATGCGTCTGCTTCCATGTCGATGGCGTCGAGGAGCTCCATGTCCGAGCCAACGTCCACGAGGCGCTTCACTTGCCGAACCGCAAGGGGTCCATTGGCGAGGGCCTTTTGCAAAATTCCTTGGCAGGTTTCCAGCAGTTCATCTGGTTCCACCACTTCGTCCACGAGGCCCATACGGAGCGCCTCTTCGGCGCCAATCATGCCGCCCGTGAACAAGAGTTTCTTGGCATTGCCTGGGCCCACGCGGCGGGGCAAGCGCTGCGTTCCGCCGAAGCCAGGGACCACTGCAAGCGTGGTTTCAGGGAGACCTAGTTTGGCGCGGTTGCTTGCAACGAGGATGTCCCCCGAGAGGGCCAATTCCAGTCCGCCGCCGAGGGCGAATCCGTTGATGGCAACGACCACGGGGCCGGGGAATTCGGAGAGATTTTGGAAGGCCTCTTGGCCGCGCCGGCTGAAGGCTTCGGCTTCTTCCTGGCCATAGTCCTTCATTTCGGCGATGTCGGCACCGGCCACGAAGGCCTTGCCGGCACCGGTGAGAAGAATGCCGTCCACTTTGTCCCGTAGATCCAGCGCCGCCGCGCCGATGGCGTCGAGGGTTGCACTGTTGAGGGCGTTGAGCGCCTCGGGGCGGTTGATGGTGATGGTGGCCACGCGGCCTTCGATGGCGACGTCCACACTCATGCTTCGGGCTCCGCGTGGGGAGCAATGTCTACCATGACGGTGGTTGCTTCCACGTTCGAACCTTCCTGCACGTGCACCTTTTGGACGATGCCTCCGAAGGGCGCCTTGATGTCGTTTTGCATCTTCATGGCTTCCAAGATGATGACCACTTGGCCCTCTTGGACTTCGTCACCTTCCTTGACTGGCACTTCCACAATCTTGCCCGGCATCGGGGGTTTGATGCGTCCGTCGCCTTTGCGGCCTTTGCCGCCGGCGCGAATCAGTTCCGGCTTGGCGCGGCTAATTTCCAAGTCCAGTGGGCTGGCGCCTTCGTAGAGGACACCGTCTTTTAGGGAGAACTCGAAGACTTGATCGTCCACGACCACGCGGTAGCTGCCGTTGCCTTTGGCTTCCACAGCGGGTTCGTACTCGGATTCTTCAATCTTGTACAGGGGCCCCTCGGCGCGTTCTTGGCGCGTCAATTTGTGGGTGTGTTGCCCCAGTCGGAATGCGTACCGCATTAGGCCCACCTTCCGTTGCTTTCGCCGCGAGACCGTTGGCCCCATGCGTTGAGCTTTCTGCGGCCGTGTTCGTCCACGCCCACGCCAGCCTTGAACCCGTAGTTCTTTGCAACCATGGCGTCGATGCCGCCGGGTTGTTCGGCCAGCACCGCGGCGATGGCAGCGAGGCGGCGCTTTGCTGCGTCGCTTGCGCCGGCTTGGTTGCCGAGGTATTGGTCAATGATGCCGTGTTCGTCGAGGAACTTCGTGGTCATGTCACCGGCGCGGAAATGTTCGTTGCGCATGAGGAGCGCGTGGAGTTCCTTGTTGGTGGTCATGTCTCCGAGGTCGTATTCGTCGAGGGCGCGTTCCATTTTGCGAATGGCTTCGGCGCGGTCGCTGCCGGTGGTGATCAGTTTGGCGACCATGGAGTCGTAAATGGCTGGCACTTGGAATCCGGGGTAGAGGAACGTGTCCAAGCGGATGCCGCTGCCCATGGGGGGGTTGTGTCGCTTGACGAGGCTTGGGGTGGGCATGAAGTTCTGCGCGGGGTCCTCGGCGTTGATGCGGCACTCGATGCTCCAGCCGCGCTTGCGGGCATTCACCCATGCTTGGTCGTAGCCGAGTTCCTCGCCGCGGGCGATGCGGATTTGCTCCGCCACGAGGTCCATGCCGTACACCTGCTCCGTGACAGGGTGTTCCACTTGCAGGCGGGTGTTGACTTCGTTGAAGAAGAAGTTGCCATCTTCGTACAGGAATTCAGCGGTGCCCGCGTTGGTGTAGCCCACGTCGATGAGCAATTTGGCGACGCTGCCACCAACTTCTTGCCGTTCCTCTTCCGTGACAATGGGGCTTGGCGCTTCTTCGATGAGTTTCTGGTGGCGGCGTTGGATGCTGCATTCCCGTTCCCCGAAGTGCACGGCGTGGCCGTGTTGGTCAGCAACCATTTGGAATTCGATGTGACGGGGGCGCCCAATGAATTTCTCAATGAACACTTCGCCGCGGCCAAAGGCGGCTTTGGCTTGCCGTTGCGTGGCGATGAGGGAAGCTTCCAGGTCTTCCTCTTTCTCCACCACGAGCATGCCCATGCCGCCGCCACCGAATGCGGCTTTGATGATGAGCGGGTAACCGGTGAGCTCCGCCACTTCCTTCGCCTCGTCCACGGTGTTGATGAATTTGTCAAGGCCGGGAACCACGGGCACGCCGGCCTTGCGGGCCGCTTCCTTGCTGGCCACTTTGTCCCCAAGGATTCGGATGGCGCTTGCGGGTGGGCCGATGAATGTGACGTTGGCTTTGCTAAGTGCGTCCACGAAGTCGTCTCGTTCGCTGAGGAAACCGTAGCCGGGGTGCACGGCGTCCACGCCGTGGTCGCTGCAAACTTCGACCAATTTGTCGATGTTGAGGTAGTTCTCGGATGCGGCGTCGCCGCCAAGATCCACGGCTTCGTCGGCGAAGCGCACGTGGGCAGCCTTGGCGTCCACGGGGCTGTGGACGGCGACGGTTGCAATTCCGAGTTCGCGGGCGGTTCGCATTACGCGAAGGGCGATTTCGCCGCGGTTGGCAACGAGAATTTTGTTGATGTCAGTCATGGTTCACCGGGGGGACGAAGGGCAGAGAGAGGGCGACGGCGAGGCCGCTTTTGAGTACATCGAAGGGTAAGAAGACGAGGCTTCCAAGCAACAATGCCTCCATGAATGTGAGGGAGGTGGCCATCCAGAGGACCAGGACGCCGCAGGTGTGGAGCACAATGATGGCGCCCATCATGACAAGAAACAGGTTCAGCGCTTCTTGGCTTTGTTGCCGGTATCGGCGCAGGAACGTGAGCGTCAGGGCGGTCATGGCGACGATGAGGAACAGGAGAACCCAGAGGGTGCTACGGCCCATGTTCCAGTTTTGCGTGTCTCCGTCGAGGCTGCTGATGCTGCTTCCGGTGGTGGTCATCCAAATGATGGCGCCGAGGCCACCGAGGACGGCGAGCGTGAACGCGCTGATGACAAAGGCGACCCACTTGGTGGGGAGCATGCCGCGTCGTTCCCGCATGTACCAACCGACGAGCGGCGAAACGAGGAGGAAACCGAACAGGTAGCCGCCGCTTGCGCCGAGGAACCAGCTCCAGCCAGATTCCCCGTCCGCAAAGATCGGTGCGCCGATGCCTGCGGCCACGAGGTACATGGCGACGGAGAGGAAGCCCCACAGCGGGCGCTGGTATGCGCCTGCGAGGAGAAGTCCCAGGGGCATCATGGAGAAGGGGACCGGGGTCCAGGGGAGGGGGAAACTGATGAGGGCGAGGAGGGAGAGGATGCCTGCGAAGCCTGCGCTTGCGAGGAGCCGGGTGGGCCAGCCGGTGAGCGTTTGCTCGAGGTTTCCGAATCGGTACTCCACTATGCGTTCACCTGCACATCAAATTGGGGCGTGGTCACGGCGAGAACGCGGCCATCAAGGTCCCAGAAGCGGACGTACCATTGGCCGAACGGTCCAGAGACGTGCGCGCCGCCGCCTTCGGGGCGAACCACCAAGTCGTGCAGGGCACAATCGAGGCCGGTTCCAACCCGCTTCAGGCAGGCTTCCTTCGCGGCCCAGGCACACGCTGCGGCCACGTCCTTGTTGGCCATGGCACCAAGGTGTCGTCGTTCGTCGGCTCCGAAGGCTTGTTCCCAGAACGGTTCGCTGCGGGGTTCGACGGTTTCCAAGTCGATGCCGATGGCGTCGTTTCCAAAGGCGGCGATGGCAACGCCGTCGCGGTGCGTGATGCTGACGCGGACAGGGCTTGGTTTCCCACGGACGTAAAGACTGGGTGCGCCTGCGTCGTTGGCTCGGAGTTCGATTTCGTTGTGTGGGGCCCCTGTGCTGGCTGCGACGGCGCGTTTGGCGGCGATGCGGCCGGCGCGCCATTCGGCGGCGCGCTTGCTGGTTTTGAATCCGGCGTGGGTTTCCTTTTCCGCGGCGGAGAACCAGTCGTTGAGCGGTGCGTCTTTGACCGGCTCCCACTGGAACATGAGTCCTTCCACGTCTGGTAGATGCACGTGGGCCGGTGGTTCGGGTAGGGCCGGTTCGGACGGCGCTGGGGCCGGATCCGTTGCACCTTCTGGCTCCGCGGGTTCGCTGTCTGCGATGGGGCCAGTTTCAATCATTTGGTAGCCCACCATTCGGATGAGGACTGTGCCGTCATCGGTGCAGGCGGCCGCGTCGAATTGGTGCAAATCTTCCTTGCCCTTGTAGGCGGACCAGAGCCGGCCGTGTCCCGTGGCGCCGGGGAATACGTCGATGCGTTCGATGGCGGCGGGGAGGCTCATGCGTTGGTCCACGTCCATGGTGCGGAGACCGCAGAGTTGGAACAGGGCCTCCGTCACGAGGGGGTGGCTGAGGAACGTGGCGTTGCCGTCGGCGAAGCAGGGAGCTTCGGGGAAGACAAATTCGCCAATGGATTCCTCGCCAAGCGGCCCGGCTGCGGGGAGCACTTGGAAGCTGGGTCCGTGGAAGAATGGCGGGTAGACGTTGGTGCGGCTTCGATCCGAGACGGGAACGTCTCCGGTGCGCATGGTGCGTCCAGTGCCGAAGCGGGTCACCGCTTCGAAGTGCAGTTTGGGTTCGCCGAGTGGGCGGCCGTCTGGGCCGACGAATTGGCTTGTCAGTTGGCATCGCACCTTTGTCTCTTCGCCTCGCTCCAAGACCAGGGCTTCGATGCGCGCGGTCACGGGGGTGTCTTTGTGTTGCTTGAGTGGCGCGGCAAATCGCACCGCTTCGGCGCCGATGAAGTCGAGGTCTTCTGGGACCAGGAGGCGGCTTGCTTCTGCAAACGCTTCAAGACCGAAGACGCCGGGCAGGAGGGGCACGCCGTCAATGGCGTGGTCCATCAGGTATGGGTCCTTGACGCGGTCCATGACCAACCGGGCAACGATGCGTTCCGTGTTGATGGCTTCGATGGAGTCCAGGAGCCTGAACCGATCGGGGGCGGTTTGCAGCCAGCTTTCTGCTTCCGCAACGGCTGGGTCCCAGACGTGTGCGACCACTTGGCCGTCCGCGTCCAGTCCTCCAATCTCTCCGCACACGACGCTTTCGCGAACCCCGGGCGTGCCGAGTTCGTTCATGAACGCCGCAATGCCGTCTGCAGTCGGGATGGGTGTGACGCCGCTTTCCTTGAGGACTGTCATGATGCCGCCGCGGGTTGCCATGCCCACTTCCCCCCAGGGGCCCCACGCGATGGTGAATGCCGCGGGGATGCCGCGGGCTTGTGCAACGCGCTTGACTTCTTTGCAGAGGTATTCGTTGGCGGCGGAGTAGTCCACTTGGCCGATGTTTCCAAACCGTCCGGCAACGCTTCCGAAGGCCGCGAGGATGGACAGGTCGTCCTGTTCCGTGGCGGCCACGAGGGCGTTCATACCATCGTGTTTGATGCCAAACACGAGGTCGAATTGTTCCCGTGGTTTGTCGGCGAGGAATTTGCTGATTTCCATGCCGGCGGCGTGAATGACGCCGTCAATGGAGCCGAATTTGTCTCGGGCTTCGGACACCACTTGTGCGACGCCGGCGGCGTCCGTGACGTCCACTGCGGCGTAGGAAACGGTGGCTCCGGCTGCTTGCATGGAGGTGATGTTTCGTTGCACTTCCACGGCTTTTCGCATGGGGTCCACGCGCTTCTTGACCATCACAGGGGTGGCTTTTTCGCCACTCGCTTTCAGTTCTTCCAGGACGCGGAGTTCTTCGGCGCGCCATTGCTCGTCGGTCCAGTTGGCCCAGTCTGCCACTTCCCGTGGGAGCGGTGTGCGGCCAAGGAGTACGAGGTTCGGGTGTTGCGGCGCGAGTTGGAGTAGCAGTTCAGCGGTGATGCCTTGTGCGCCTCCGCTGACGACGAGCGTTTTGCCGGCGACGTCGGGGGTGCCTTGTTGGCTTTCCGGAGCCACTTCAACGACGCAGCGGTTGCCGTTGCGGTCGAAGCACACTTCGCAGCGCAATCCGCCGTGCATGGCTTCTTGCACCACGCGCTTGGGTCCGTCGCGGTCGGCGGGGTCCACGTCGATGACCTTGACGAGCCCTTGGAGTTCCTTGTTCAATGCTTTTCCAAGCCCTGAAACTGCGGCCATGCCGGCGTCACGAGGTTTGCGGAGCCCGTGGCTTCCGTCTTGTGCGGTGGCAACGACCACGAAGGCGTTGGGGTTGGCTTTGGCGGCTTCGAAGAGTGCCGCTGCCCGCGTGTGGGCGTTTTCGCCGGGGCGGGTTGCGAGGCACAGGATGCCCACGGGTGCGTCCGCGTGGTGCATGGTGGGTTTGAACCCGGCGGCCTTCCAGGCGTCCATGAATTCCGTGTCCGCGTCGCCCACCACGAGGAGTTGTCCTTGTGGCAGGTGGTTGTCTTCTTCGCATGCTTGTGGGCGGGCGAAGGGGACCAACCGTTGGATGCCGGAAGGTGCAGCCTCGGTTGCTTGTTCAACGGCCGCTTCGGTGGCAGTGTTTGTAGCGGAGGCTCCACCGGCGGCCATGTAGCCCGCCACTTTTTCGAGAGTGTTGTAGTCGGCGAGGCTCAGGTCTTCGCTCAGGGGGACTCCGAACATTTCCCGGAGTTCGCCAAAGAGCTCTGCTTGTTTGACCGTGTCAATGCCGAGATCCGCTTCAAGGTCCAATGCAGGTTCGAGCATCTCGACGGGGTAGCCGGTTTTCTCAGCCACCACGGCGGTGACTTTGGCAAGCACGTCGCCCGCATCCGCCGCCGGAGCCGTTTCCGCGCCTGGTTGAGCAGGCGCCACGGCGGGAGTGGGGGGAGCACTTGCGGCCGTTTCGGTGCCGGCACCACCGGACATGTAGGATGCGACTTTGCGGAGCGTGTTGTAATCGGCGAGGCTCAAGTCCTCGCTGAGGGAGACGCCGAACATTTCCCGCAGTTCCCCGAAGAGTTCCGCTTGCTTGACGGTGTCAATGCCCAGGTCCGCTTCGAGGTCCAGGTCCGCTTCGAGCATTTCCGCGGGGTAGCCGGTTTTTTCGGCTACGACGGCGGTCACTTTGGCAAGAACGTCCCCAGCTGGCGCCGCGGGGCTTTGTGCCCCAACAATTGGGGCGAGGGTGGGCGTTGCGGCGGGAGGAGGCGTTGCGGGTGTCGGTGCGGCATTGCCGCCTCCCATGTACGCTGCCACTTTCTCCAAGGTGTTGTAGTCGCTAAGCTTGAGGTCGTCGCTGAGGGGAATGCCGAAGTGTTCGCGCAGTTCGCCAAAGAGCTCGGCTTGCTTGACCGTGTCAATGCCGAGGTCCGCTTCGAGATCAAGTGCGGGCTCGAGCATTTCTGGTGGGTAGCCGGTCTTTTCGGCAATCATGGCGGTGACGGTTGCAAGCACATCCGCAGAAGGCGCGGACGCGGCGGGGTCAACAGGTTGAGGCGTTGGAACCGTCACATTGGGGGCGGTAGAAGTGGTGGTGGCAGGGGCAGCCGCAGGCTGTGCGCTGGCACCGTTTCCGCCGCCCATGTAATCAGCCACTTTGCGGAGCGTGTTGTAGTCACTGAGTTTCAAGTCGTCACTCAAGGGTACACCGAAATGTTCGCGCAGTTCGCCAAACAGTTCTGCTTGCTTCACGGTGTCAATGCCAAGGTCCGCTTCAAGGTCGAGGTCGGGTTCCAGCATTTCCACGGGGTATCCCGTTTTCTTGGCCACAAGGTCGATGACCGTCGGAAGCGCGTCCACGGCGGGGACGGCCGGCGTCGTTGGTGTTTGCACCGCAACTGGTTCCGGCTTTGCGGCAGGGGCCACCCGTTCGGGGGCGCCTTGGTCCACGATGCGGAGCGTACGATGCACGGTTTCCACGACGGCGCTTGGCATGCCGCTGACGCTTGCGAGCCAGGCATCGTATTGGGCTTGGTTGGCGAAGCGTTCGTTCTCGCGGGCGACCAATTCCGTGAAGGTCATGGCCACTTGGCTTCCAAATCCAGCGGCAAGACGTAGTCCGTACCGAATGTCGTAGTTGCCGCCTTTGCTGAGGTTGAGGTTGCCGAGTTCCGCGTCCGGTTCCTTGAGGTTCGGAATGGGTGGCACTTGGCCTCGTTGCAGACACTTGAGGACGACTGCGTCTTCGATGCCCGCGCCTTGCGGGTGGCCGGTGAAGCCCTTGGTGTTGGCGATGACGACCCTGTCTGCGCCGGCGCCGAAGGTGGCACGGAGTGCGTGGATTTCTGCTGCGGCGCTTCCGCCGCGAGCGGGCGTGTAGGTTTCGTGGGACATGAAGACCGTGGATGCCGCGAGGCTCTCCGCGGTTTCGCCGTTGGCCGCTCGGCCAGTGGCGCGTCGGGTGGCCAAGGCCTTGCCGACCAACGCTTGCATTTCGCTGGCGATGTGTTCGATGTCGAGGCGGCTGCCGTGGAATGCGGAGTTGCTGACCTTGGTGGCGAGCAAGTTGGCAATGGGTCGCATGCCGCGGGCTTCCACTTCGGGAGCGGCTTCCACGAGGACGCCGACGGCTCCCATGCCGATGATCATGCCGTGGCGGCGGGCGTCGAAGGGCAATGCGGCGTCGGCCACGTTGCGTTTGGTGGTGGCGGCTCCGCTTGCGAGGAACCCGCTGCCAATCCATGGGAGCATGTTGTCGCTGGTGGCGTCATCTGCGCCAACCACGAGGACGCGGCGGGCGCGGCCGGTGCGAATCCAGTCTTCGGCGATGCCGATGGCTTGCGTGGTGCTGGCGCAGGCGGCGTTCACTTGCGTGTTGGGGCCACGGGCTCCAATGAGTTGTGCCAGTTGGCTGTGCCCCATGCTGAGGACGGTGAAGAGGAATTTTCGGTTGAATTCGTACCGCGCTGCTCCTTGATCGGGGAGGACTGCTTGCAGGCGTTCGAATTCTTCGTCGAACAGCTTCGTCAGTCGCTCTTTTTGCTCGTCGTCCGAGACGACGCCTCCGAGTTCTTCGTACAACGCTTGCAGCCGGTCGAGGCTGGCACCGGCGTATTTGTCCGCGAGGTGGCGGCTGATTTCGTCAATGAGGTTGTCGTACCCGGGGAATGCACTGGCGAAGATGATGCCGGTGCCGTCACGCAGGGGCTCGGGGAGTTTCCATTCTTTTGGAAGGAAGCTGCCGGTGCTGGTTTGCATGTACGTGCGTTGCAGGGGAATGCCTGCGTCGCGCAGTGTTTCGAGTCCGGCTGCCATGGCGTACTGGCTGGTTTTGTCCAACACGTCGGCCATGTCGATGCCCCATTCCGCGAGGTCGAATCCGCCGCGGCGCCCAGCGAGGTGAATCACTTGCGCCATGTCTTGGATGGATTGGAACGTGGCTTGTCCGTCGCTGCCTTTGACGAGGCGAACGATGTTTCGGTCCACCATGCCGGCTCGGTGCGGCTCGGGCACTTCGCTGATGAGGTTGTCGCCTCGTAGGATGCGGTCCCAGTTGTCTTCGCCAAACAGTTGTCCGCCGGGGAGTCCGACGGCTGCGCCGCTGATGGTGATGTCGTCGAGGCAAATGCCGTACGCGTCCAGTTTGGCTTGCAGTTGGCTGTCCACGGTGCCAGTCGCGGCTTGCGGCGCAGCGGTGACTCCGTTCATGGAGGCGAGCGTGGCGTTCAATTCGGTGAGGGCATTTGCTATGACTTCGGTTCGGGGGTCGTTGCTTGCGGGTGCCGTGATGGGGGGCTGAGCAGCAACGGCCACTTCCTTCGTGAATGCAGCCACTGGGTCGAGGAACGATTTGGTGTATACGTCCGCGTCATCGAGGGCGTGCACTTGGGGTGCAAATCCGCTGGCGCCGAGGAAGGCGTACATTTCGTTCAAGGATTGAATGCCACCTTTCTTGGGGTGGTTGGCGAACATGGCGCGGACGTCTTGTTTGTCTTTCAGGATGTCCATCACGAAGCCGCTGAGCGCGCGCTTGGGGCCCACTTCGATGAAGTACCGAACGCCCTCGGCGTACATTTTCTCAATGGTGTCAATCCAGTCAACGGGGCTTGCAACTTGGACGGCGAGGTTGTCCCGAATCCATTCCGGGTCGTCTTCGTACAAGCGAGCGCCAACGTTGGTGATGACGGGCACTTTCGGGGATTGGACGTCGAGGCGCCCGAGCACTTTGCGAAGCGGTCCGCTGGCGGGGGCGACGATTTCACTGTGGAACGCGGCGCTCACCGGCAGGAACATGGTTTGGATGCCGGCTTCACTGATTTTGGCGACGGCGTTCTCGACGCCTTCGGTGCTGCCTGCGATGACGGTTTGGCTTGGGCAGTTCTTGTTGGCGGGGATGACGTAGCCGTCCACGCCGTCCAGGAACCCTTGCACGTCGTGCCAGTCGGCGCTGATGCTGGCCATTTTGCCAAGGTCCGGGAGGTCCACGTTTGCCATTTCGCGACCGCGGGCAGCGACTGCATGTAGGGCGTCTTTGAGGCTCAACACACCGGCTGCCATGAGGGCACCGTATTCGCCGAGGCTGTGCCCGGCGACCATGTCGGGCTTGATGCCCCAGCTTTGCAACAGGCGCAGGCAGGCAAGGTCCATTGCGAGAACCGCGGGTTGCGTGTATTCGGTGAGTTTGAGTTTCTCGTTGCTGGCCTTTTGGTTTTCTTCCGTGTTGGGTGTGGGCCAGAGAATGTCAGTGAGTTTGCCGCCGATGTCGTCGAAGAGTGCCTCATCGGCTTCTTCGAAGGTTTTGCGGACGATCTCGTATTTTTCGGCGAGGTCGCGGCCCATGTTGACGTACTGGGTGCCTTGTCCGGGGAACAGGAACGCCACTTTGCCTTCTGGCGCACCGCGTCCGAGGAAGACGCCTTGGTTGAAGGCAAGGCGGGCTGCGGCGGGGTTTTCCATGGCTTTCTGGGCGAGTCCAAGTTTCTTTGGAATCTCAGCCACGTCGGCCACGTGGAATGCGACTCGTTCGTTTGCAGCAACCCCTTCTTTGGTGAGCGGGTGCAGTTGGTCCCGGAGACGTGCGCCGGTGCCAGTTTCCGCGAAGTTTGTGGTTTGGAGGTCGAGGCTTGCGGCTTGTGCGGAGCTTAGGACGACCGCTTCTGGTTCGAGGCTGGCGTTGAAGCCTGCTTGAAACCCTGCAAGGTCCAACTCGGTGCGGGTTTCGGCGACCGCTTGCGTTGCCACGGGGGCTTGCCATGCGCCGGGGACGTGTTGCTCGAGGACCACGTGGAAGTTGGTGCCGCCAAAGCCGAAGCTGCTGACGGCGGCGCGTCGTGGGCCTTCTTGGACCCAGCCTTCTTGCGTGGTTTGCACTTTGAAGACGCTGTTTTCCCAGTCAATGCGGGGGTTGAGGGTCTTGACGTTGATGCTTGGCGGAAGGACCCCTTCTTTGAGGGCCAGGGCGGCCTTCAGGACGCCGGCGGCGCCGGCTGCTGCCTTGAGGTGGCCGATGTTGCTCTTGACGCTCCCCACGCGGATGCTGCCGGGGGCGATGGTTTGCGTGGTGGTGGCACTGATGCCTTTGCTGGCGGATTCCAGTTCCACGGGGTCACCGACGGGGGTGCTGGTGCCGTGGGCTTCCATGTAGCCAATGGTGGCGGGGTCCACGCCGGCGTCTTTGTAGGCGCGTTCGACTGCTTTCACTTGGCCACTGGGGTTGGGGGCGGTGATGCCTTTCCCTTTGCCGTCGCTGCTGCTTCCGATGCCGCGAATGGTGGCGATGATGTTGTCGCCGTCCCGTTCCGCGTCGCTGAGGCGCTTGAGGAGGAACATGGCACATCCTTCGCCCATGACGAAGCCGTTTGCGCCTTCATCGAAGGGGCGGCTGCCGTCGGGACTGAGGGCCCCAATTTTGCTGAATTGGATGTAGGCCGTGACATCCATGGAGCGGTCGGTGCCGCCCCAGATGACGAGGTCGCTGTCTTGGTCGCGCAGTGTTTTGACCGCAGCGTCGAGGGCTGCGAAGCTGCTTGCGCAAGCGGCGTCCGTGGTGAAGTTTTTGCCACCCAAATCGAAGGCGTTGGCGATGCGGCCGGCGACCACGTTGCTGAGGTGGCCGGGCAAGGTGTCTTCGGTGATGGGGTTGGTTGTGGCTTTGAATTCAGCTTGTGCCCGCGAGAGGATTTCGTCCTGGGCTTCCTGGGGAAGGGTTTGGAACTTGGAGTCGGCTCGGATGGCTGCTTCTGCTTCGGCCCAGTACACCCGCTTGCTGACCGCTTTTTGCACTTCGCCACCCATTGCGTTCCCGACGATCACTGCGCAGCGGTCGCGGTCGAATGCCTTCCCTTCGTCGCCCTTGAGGCCGGTTGCGTAACCTGCGTTTTGGAACGCTTGCCGGGTTGCGGCGAGGGCCCAGCGTTGGCAGGGGTCGATTTGGTCCACGACTTTTGGCGGCATGCGGTAGTCGATGCCGTTGAACGCGTCGTCTGCGACGAAGCCACCGATTTTGGTGTACGTCATGTCGGGGAGTGTTTTGTCGTCGGAGTGGTAGAGGGTGGGGTCCCAGCGTTCGCGGGGCACCTCGGTGATGCTGCTTTTGCCCGCGAGGAGGTTGTTCCAGAATGTGGCAACGTCGGGGGCGTCTGGGAGGACGCAACCGGTGCCGATGATTGCAATGGGTTCTTTGGTCATGGGGGCACCTAAAGTGGCGTGAGTCCGTGTTTCTTGGCGGGGCGTTGTTCGCGCTTGTTGAGGAGCGGCAGGAGGGCAGCGATGAGGCGCGGGCGGGTTTCCCGTGGCTCGATGATGTCGTCCACCCAACCCATTTCCGCGGCGGCGTAGGGGTTGCTGAATTTCTCTGCGTATTCGGCTTCGAATTCGGCTTTCATCTTCGCGGCTGCTTCCGGGTCCTCTTCGGCGAGGGCGAGGAGTTTCCGGCGGTGGATGATTTCCACGGCTCCGGCGGCTCCCATGACGGCGATTTCGGTGCCTGGCCAGGCGAGGTTGAGGTCGCTTCCTACGTGCTTGCTGCTCATGACGATGTAGGCGCCACCGTAGGACTTGCGGAGCACCACTTGCAGTTTGGGCACGGTGGCTTCACAGTATGCGTACAGGAGTTTGGCGCCGTTTCGGATGATGCCGCCGTGTTCTTGGCCCATGCCGGGCAGGAAGCCGGGCACGTCCACCATGGTGATGAGTGGGATGTTGAAGGAGTCGCAGAAGCGAATGAATTTCGCGCCCTTGATGCTGGCTTCAATGTCGAGGGCACCTGCGAGGACGGCGGGTTGGTTTGCAACCACGCCGACGGGGATGCCGTCGAGGCGGGCAAAGCCGACGACGATGTTTTGTGCCCATTTTGGTTGGATTTCGAAGAAGGATCCGAGGTCCATGACGCGGTTGACCACTTCCCGGACGTCGTAGGGTTTGTTGGGTTCGCGTGGGACGATGTTTTGGATGTCTTCGTCCATGCGGCCCCGTTCATCCCCGGTGTCTTTAATTGGGAGGTCTGCGAGGTTGTTGCTGGGGAGGTATTCGAGGAGGGTGCGAATCATTTCGATGGTTTCGTCCTCGTCGAGGCCGCTGAAACTGGCGACGCCGGATTTGACTTCGTGGACGCTTGCGCCGCCGAGTTCTTCCTGCGTGGCTTGTTCCCCCGTGACGGTTTTCACCACGTCTGGACCGGTGACGAACATGTGGCTCGTGTCTTGGGTCATGATGGTGAAGTCGGTGAGGGCGGGGCTGTACACGGCGCCGCCTGCGGAGGGTCCCACGATGACGGAGATTTGTGGGATGACGCCGCTTGCTTTGACGTTGTTGAAGAAGATGTCACCGTATCCGGCGAGGCTTGCGACGCCTTCTTGGATGCGGGCGCCGCCGGAGTCGTTGAACCCAATGACGGGGGCTCCGCAACTGATGGCTTGCTCGATGACTTTGGCAATTTTTTTGCCGGTGGCGTTGCCGAGGCTGCCGCCAAGGACGGTGAAGTCTTGACTGTACACGAAGACGAGGCGGCCTTTGACGGTGCCGTGCCCGGTGACGACGCCGTCGCCGTCGAATTGCATTTTGTCCATGCCGAAGTGTTTGGCTTGGTGGCGGACGAATGGATCCATTTCCACGAAGGAGTCCTTGTCAAGGAGCAAATCGAGGCGTTCGCGCGCCGTGTATTTGCCTTTCTTGTGCTGGGCTTCGATGCGTGCTGCGCCGCCGCCTTGCATGGCTTTGGCTTTGCGTTCGCGAAGGGCGGCAATGGGGTCCGTCATTGTGACGGGCTCTCCAGAGGTGGGCTATAAAGGTTGATACCAACGATTCGTCAATCAACGGATTCTATTGTTTTCGGTTCGTGATTTGACGAAGCCGCGCCGAACAGGTTGGGTATCACTTGAACATATCAACATATCAGCACGGGCCAGCATCGTCGGACCCACGCCTCGTATCCGTCGAACATTTGCCCTTGGCACGGCTCGCTCGGTCGCGCTACGCATCACAGAGCGGCCCTTCGAAGTCCACGACCACCACGAGGTCCTGCCAGTCGGCGGCGGGGCTTGCCAGGTTGGATGTGAATTCGAAGAGCAGAATCGCCTGGGACGGATCCAGGGTCACGGTGCCACTGGCCACGTCAATGTACGAGGTGAGGAAGTCTTCGATGCCTGCTTGGTTCCCATAGGCGGGGATGTCCGGAACCGGGTCGCCGTCCAAGAGCACGAGAACGTGGTCGTCCCCTATGCCGCTTGCGTAGCTGGCGTGGAAGGAGAGATAGTCGGCGCGACCTTGCAGGCGGAATTCGGTTCCGAGGGTGCTCCATGCAATGTTGTACGACTCGCCACCCGCTACTGGGTCGCCGCCAAAGAGGGGTTCGAATCCGTTGCCGGAGTCCAAGTCAACGCGGACAGGAATGTCTGGCCCGCCGGCGCCATACGTGATGGAGGTTCCAAGCACGTCCACGAAAACGGGCCCGGCACAATGGGAAACCAGGGTACCTGAGGAGTCGATGCTCCAAGGGTTCAGGAGCCAGGAGCCTTTCCAGATGAGGGTTTCGTGGACCACGATTTGTGCACTCACGGTGTTGCCTGAATTCACAAGGCAACCGGGCAATCTACCGACGACACACAAGTGGTCCCCCGCGCGCCAGGTCTTGCCATCTCTGACTTCGTTGGCGTACACGGTCATGGGATACTCAGCGGCGACACCATCGATGGAGACCTGCAGTCGCGCCCGATCCAATGGGACCGATTCTCCGGCGATGAGCGTGACGTACAGGGCGCTTCCATCATCAGCTTTGAGAACGCTTGGGACGGAGTACTGCGTATCCAAGTCGCCCTCCGAAAGGCCGGAGGCGATGAACCAAATGCCCGCACCGAGCACGATTGTGGAGCCAAGCAGCATGATGACGCCCACGATGGGAGCCACGGCATGCTCGTTTCGCCAGCCCATGCATGTTATTGGACTCAATCAAAGGAAAGGGATTTCGTTGGGGGCAATATAAGCCGCAAAAGCGAACCGTGAGGGCAGGGCCGTTCCTAAGCACGCACCGGCTACTTACAGCAGGCCCAGCTGAAGTTTTGCCCCTTCACTCATGTCCCGGTGGGGGTTCCACACGGGGTCGAACACCACTTTGGCATCCACCGTGTCCACACCGGGGATGGTTTTGAGCACAGTTTCCACGTCCCGGATGAGGAAATCACCCATGCCGCAGCCAGGGGCGGTGAGGGTCATGCGCACTTCGCAAAACAACAAACCATCGCCCCGCTTGTGCATCTTCACCGTGTACACCAGCCCAAGATCCACCACGTTCACGGGGATTTCTGGGTCATGCACTTGCTTGAGGAGTTCCCAAGCCCGCTCTTCCGCTTCCTCGGCGCCCATGGGTTCCCCCTCGGCAGCCTTGATGTGTTCCGGAACCGGTTTTCCTAGGGCGTCCGCGTCTCGCATCTCGATGCGGAACTTGCGGTTCTCCACGTTTTGAATGGTGTAGCTAAACCCGAGGGCTTGCGTGATCGTGACCACTTGCCCTGCATCCAGGTCCACTTCCACGCCTTCCGGGATTTGCACGGCTTTCACTTTGCGAGTCAGTAGCGCGGTTTCTAGGCTGCTCATGTTTCTTCCGTTGTGGTTGCGGGTGTGCCGGCGAGGGCGGCTTGCATGGTGCGCCATGGCAGCGCGGCGCATTTGACGCGGGCGGGGTAGTTCCAGACCGTTTCGAACACTTGCAGTTTCCCGAGGTCGCCTTTGCCGGTGCGGAGCAATTCCAGGAACGGTTCCGCAAGCGCTGTGCCGGATTCCTTCAAGGTCTCCATCATCATGCTTGCGCTGGCTTTGCAAATGGCGCAACCGACGCCTTCGAAGGCCGCGTCTTGCACCTGTTCACCAGCCATCTTGAGGCGGACGACCACGTTGTCACCGCAGAGGGGGTTGTGGCCGTGGGCCACGTGCGTGGCGCCGTCGAGGGGGCCGAAGCCGCGGGGGAACCGGTTGTGTTCCATGATGACGTCTTGGTACAGGTTCATGCAAACAGCTCAATGGTTTTCTTCAACGCGACGATGAGGCGGTCCACTTCGTCGCGGGTGTTGTAGCATGCGAAACTGGCGCGGCAGGTGGCTGGGACGTCGAAGTGCTGCATGACCGGTTGGGCGCAGTGGTGGCCCGTGCGGATGGCAACGCCGTAGCGGTCCACGAGGGTGCCCACGTCATGTGGGTGCACGCCGTCGATGACGAAACTGACGACGCCTGCTTTTTCGGCGGCGGTTCCGATGAGGCGCACGCCTTCGATTTTGGAGAGTTCTGCGGTGCAGTACGCTTCCAGTTCTGCTTCGTGGGCGGCGATGTTTTCGATGCCCACTCGGCGCAGGAACTCAATGGCGGCTCCAAAGCCAATGCCGCCCGCGATGTTGGGGGTGCCCGCTTCGAATTTGTGAGGGATTTCGTTGTAGGTGGTCTCTTCGAAAGTGACCTTGTTGATCATTTCGCCACCGCCTTGCCAAGGGGGCATGGCCTCGAGGAGTTCAGTGCGGCCCCAGAGGATGCCGACGCCTGTGGGGCCGTACATTTTGTGGGCGGAGAATGCGTAGAAGTCACAGCCGAGTGCTTGGACGTCCACTTTCATGTGTGGGACCGCTTGGGCTCCGTCGAGGAGCGTGGCTGCACCGACGGCTTTGGCGCGGGCGATGACGGGGCCGACTTGGTTGATGGTGCCGAGGGCGTTGCTGACGTGGCCGACGCTGACCAATTTGCACTTGTCCGTGATGACGGCGTCGAGGGAGCTTAGGTCCCATTCGCCTTTGTCATTGAGGGGGATGACGCGAAGCACGGTGCCCCGTTCTTTGCACAATAGTTGCCAGGGGACAATGTTGCTGTGGTGTTCGCTGTGGCCAATGACGATTTCGTCGCCTGCTTGAAGCTGGCGCCCAAAGGTTTGTGCGACGAGGTTGATGGCTTCCGTGGTGCCCCGGACGAAGATGCATTCCTCCACGCGGGGGGCATTGATCCAGTCCCGGATGTTTTCCCGGGCTTTTTCGTATTCGTCCGTGGCGCGTTGTGACAATTCATGGACGCCGCGGTGGATGTTTGCGTTGTCCAGTTCGTAGTACCGCCGTTCTTTGTCGATGACGCATTGCGGCTTTTGGCTGGTGGCGGCGTTGTCTAGGTACGCCAAGGGGTGGTCGTGCACGTCTTGGTGCAGGAGGGGGAATTCCTTCCGAATCTCTTCCACATTCATGGGGCCTCGTGGCGCATGAACCAGGCTTCAATGCGGCTGGTGATCAGTTCGCGCACTTCGGGTTGGCATTGGTCCACCACTTCTTGAACGAACGCCTTCGTGAGCATGACTCGTGCTTCCTCGGCGCCGATGCCGCGGGTTCGAAGGAAGAACAACGCTTCTTCGTCCAGTTGCCCCACGGTGCTGCCGTGCGCGCATTGCACGTCGTCGGCGTGAATTTCCAGTTGCGGCGTGGTGTCCACGTGGGCTTTGCGGCTGAGGAGGAGGTTGCGGTTTTCTTGTTCGCTGCGTGTGCGTTGTGCATCTTTGCGGACGAGGATGTTACCGGTGAACGCGCCGTGGCCTTCGTCGCTGAGGACACCTTTGTAGAGTTGTTCACTGGTGCAGTCGGCGACTGCGTGATCGACGCGGGTCCAGTTATCCACGTGGCGCTTGCGGCCGACCACGTAGAGGCCGTGCATGGCGGCGTGTGCCCCGGCTCCTAGGAGGTTTGCGGTCGCGGTGTTGCGGATGGCGTCGCCGTTGAGGCTGATGTTTCCCAGTTTGCAGTTCGCGTCCCGGTGGATGTCGCAGCTGAGCGTGTCCACGCGGATGCCCGTGTCCTCTTGCAGTTTGTCGTGCTTGAGGTGGCTGTTGGCGTCTTGCGTGATGCGTGTGACTTGGTTGACGGTGCCGTGGCCGAGGTGGTGTTCGATGAGTCGCAGTTCGGCACCGGTTTCGAGGTGAATGTGCACGCGGGTCACCACGCGCTTCGTCGTGGTGTTGACAAGGTGGTACGCCGCTTGCGTGTTCTTGGGGACGGTAATGACCACGCCGTTGGTGGCCTCGTCGCGGTTGATGGCGGCGAAGTGGTCCGGGTCCTCGTCGGTGCCGTCGGCGGCCGTCCATTCCCGAACGTGTTGATTGGTGTCTTGGAGTTGGCCGTCGAGTAGGTGAATTTGCGGAAGGCCCAAGTCAGGCGCGTCTGGGACGGTGCCGGGAAGCACGTCCACGCTGAGGATGGCCTTGGGGGCGTGTAGGTACCGTTCGTCCTTTCCAATCATGTCATTCCGCGATGGTTGCGTAGCCTTCGTCTTCCAGCTGCAAGGCGAGTTCCTTGCCGCCGGTTTTGACAATCTTGCCGTCGGCGAGCACGTGCACGTAGTCGGGCACGATGTAGTCGAGCAGGCGCTGGTAGTGGGTGATGACCAGGAAGCCGTTGTCGTCGCGCTTGAGCTTGTTGACCCCTTCTGCCACCGCTTTCATGGCGTCGATGTCTAGGCCGGAGTCGGTTTCGTCC